>NZ_JAQMHU010000080.1:0-233 GCF_028307415.1 Curtobacterium uvaldense
GCCCCGGTCGCATCCGTGCCGGACGTCCTCGGCGGCGACACCTCCGTCGCGCTCGACAGCAGCTTCACCGACGCGCTGACCTCGCTGGGTCTGACCCCGGGCGTCTCGGGCGACGCGAAGCTCGAGGACGGCGCCGTGTCGTTCCCGATCACCGCCGGCTCGGTCACCTACTGGAGCCCGGACGGCAACTACCGCCCCTACGTGCAGGGCCTGCTGAACCACAACGGTTCGGG
>NZ_JAQMHU010000081.1:0-231 GCF_028307415.1 Curtobacterium uvaldense
GTCACCGACACGGTGACGGGCGAGCTCGCCTAGACGAGGGCGGACTCCGTGGTCGTGTTCGTGCAGACGGACCACGACGCGGCCTGAGCAGGTCGGTCGCGCACGCGACCACACGACGGACGGGAGGCACGGTGCCGGCTGGCACCGTGCCTCCCGTCCGTCTCTCGCGACCCACCGCGGCCGGCGGGGGCGGCGCCCGCCGGGGGCGGCGGGTGGGTGGTGGGCCATAAA
>NZ_JAQMHU010000008.1:0-131657 GCF_028307415.1 Curtobacterium uvaldense
CGTCGGCGCAGCCGGAGCGGCGGCGCGGCGCGGCGCGGCGCGGCGCGTCAGCGCCACATGCGCATCGCGGCGCTCCGCACGAGCAGCTCGAGCTCGCGCTCGCGCCGCTCCCGGTCGAGCCGCTGACGGGTGGCGTGGTCGACCGACGGACGCACGTGGTGCGTCCGACGACTCCAGATGATCAGCGACATGCCGATCCGGAGGGCGATGCGGTCGGCGAGCGTGACCCGGCGGCGCACCGCGCGGGTGTCGGGGGGACGGACGTCGATGTCGTTCGACACGATGGTGCCTTTCGTGGGTGCCCGAGGGCATGACGGAGATCCCGACCGCCGACCGCGTGGATGCGTCGGGAACGGGTTCGCGAAGAACGCCCGGTGAATGCGGGCGAGAATGATCGGAAGGGCGCGCAGGAATGCGCGCGGCTGCATTGTCGGTGACCGATCGGGTCACCGAGTGGAATCGTCGGAGAGACGTCCGCCGCTCGCGGTCCGATCTCGATCCACCACGCCGCGCCCCCGGCCGCCGTCCGCAGGACGGGCGTCCGTCAACCGGACGGGCGTCCGTCAGCTGGACGGGCAGCCGTGGCCTGCACGGCGTGTGTGGTGCGGCACAGCGGGGCTGTGCGACGACGATCGGGACCGCACCACCGCGTGCTCAGGGCAGCGACGAGCGGGACCTCGGTCGGTCGAGGAGAACGGCTGGAGCGGGACGTCCCGCGTCAGTGCGAACGGAGCGGGGTGCCGCCAATCCCACGGATTCCACGGAACGGGTTCGTCATGGCGATCATCATTGTCGGCCCCCTCTCGGTCTCGTACAGCCGGTGATGCTCGTGAACACTATCGGCGTCGGGAATGCGAGCGCAACCCCTTTCTCGAACATTTCCGGAATTGCATCCGAGAACACACGAGGACGTCGCAGGACGCGGAACGGCCCCGGTACCGCTGGGGTGCCGGGGCCGTTCCGTGTGAGCGGGTCGGATCAGACCGTCGCCGGGGCTGACGCTCGGGCGACGAGCCGGCCGTCCTCGAGGTCGATTCGGACGGTGTCGCCGGCGTGCGCCTGCTCGTCGACCACCAGGGTCGCGATGCGGTCGTCGACCTCGCGCTGGATGAGTCGACGGAGCGGACGGGCGCCGTACTCGGGCTCGTACCCGTGCTCGGCGAGCCAGTCGGTCGCCGCCTCGGACACCGCCAGGGTCATCCCCTGGGTGAGGAGCCGGAGCGCGGTGTCCTGCAGCAGCAGGTCGACGATCGACCGCAGCTGCTCCTGCGACAGTTTGCGGAAGAGCACGATCTCGTCGATGCGGTTGATGAACTCGGGCCGCATCGACTCGCGCAGCCTGCCCATCACACGGGCGCGCAGGTCCTCCTCGGAGTAGCCGCCGTCCGCCGAGGCCGAGAACCCGAGCGCTCCGGAGCGCGATGCGAGGAACTCCGAGCCGATGTTCGACGTCATGATGACGACGGTGTTCCGGAAGTCGACCGTCCGTCCCTGTCCGTCGGTGAGGCGGCCGTCGTCGAGCACCTGCAGCAGCAGGTTGAAGACGTCCGGGTGCGCCTTCTCGACCTCGTCGAGCAGGACCACCGAGTACGGGTTGTGACGGACGCGCTCGGTGAGCTGCCCGGCCTCCTCGTGACCGACGTACCCGGGAGGGGCACGGACCAGGCGAGAGACGGTGTGCCGTTCGCCGAACTCGCTCATGTCGAACCGCAGCATGGCGGACTCGTCGCCGAAGAGCGATCCGGCCAGGGCCTTCGCGAGCTCGGTCTTGCCGACGCCCGTCGGGCCGAGGAACAGGAAGCTGCCCACGGGACGACGCGGGTCGCCCATGCCGGTCCGGCTGCGTCGGACGGCGGTCGCGATGGCGCGCACGGCGTCGTCCTGGCCGACGACGCGCTCGTGGAGTTCGTCCTCGAGCGCGGCGAGGCGCGAGCGGTCACCCTGCGAGATCCGGGTCGCCGGGATGCCGGTGGCACGCGACACGACCTCGGCGACGTCTGCCTCGGTGATCACGCGGTCGGCGGTCGACGGCCGGGAGGCACTGCTCGCGTCCCCCTGCGAGGCGGCGGTGATCTGCGCCTCCAGTCCGTCGATCTCGTCGCGCAGGCGCGACGCCTCCTCGTACAGCTCCTCGGCCACCGCGCGGTCCTTGTCGGCCTGCAGCTCCGCGACCTGGTCACGGAGCGCCTCGACGTCGACGTCGCCCGACAGGGCGAGACGGCGTCGTGCCCCGGCCTGGTCGATGAGGTCGATCGCCTTGTCCGGCAGGTGCCGGTCGGTCACGTACCGGTGCGAGAGCTCCACCGCGGCGCGCAGGGCGTCGTCGGTGTAGGTCACGTCGTGGTGCTCGGCGTAGCGCGGGGCGAGGCCGCCGAGGATCGCGACGGCGTCCTCGATGCTCGGCTCCCCCACCCGGACCGGCTGGAAGCGCCGCTCGAGCGCGGCGTCCTTCTCGATGCGGCGGTACTCGCGCAGCGTCGTCGCGCCGACCAGGTGCAGGTCGCCGCGGGCCAGGCGGGGCTTGAGGATGTTGCCGGCGTCCATCGAGCCGCCCTCGCCACCGCCCCCGGCGCCGACGACGGTGTGCAGTTCGTCGATGAAGACGATCAGCTCGTCCGCGTGCGCCGCGATCTCGTCCATCGCCGTCGTCAGGCGCTCCTCGAAGTCGCCGCGGTACCGGGTGCCGGAGAGCATGCCGGCGAGGTCGAGCGCGACCACCCGCTTGCCCCGGAGCAGCGCGGGCACGTCGCCGTCGGTGATCCGCTGCGCGAGCCCCTCGACGATCGCGGTCTTGCCGACCCCGGGCTCACCGATGAGGACCGGGTTGTTCTTCGTGCGGCGGAGCAGGATCTCGACGGTCTGCTCGATCTCGTCGGCGCGGCCGATCACCGGGTCGATGCGCCCGTCGCGGGCGCGTTCGGTGAGGTCGGTGCCGAACTGGTCGAGCGTCGGGGTGTCGCTCGTCGTGCCGTTCGCGGGGTCGGCGGTGGTCTCGGTGGCTCCGGGCATCGGGCGTCCCTCTCGTGCTGCTGCCGCGGCCTGCTGGGCGTGCTCCTGCAGGTGCTGCGGGGTGACTCCGGCGCTCGCGAGCAGCTGCCCGGTGACGGTGTCCTGGTCGGTGACGAGCGCGAAGAAGACGTGCTCGGGGTCGGTGTAGGTGCTGCCGAAGGCCTTGGCGGCCTGGGTCGCCTCGAGCAGGATCCGCTGCGCGGTCCCGGTCAGGGCGGGCTGCCCGGTGCGCCCGGGACGCGGGTCCGTCGGCACGGGGAGGCGCTGCTCGACCTCGGCGGCGAACTGCTCCGGGTCGACACCGGCGGTGCGCAGGACCGCGGTGAAGGGCTCGGTGCGCACGAGCACGTGCAGGACGTGCAGCGCGTCGATCTCGTGCTGGCCCTGTGCGACGGCGTACTCGGCGGTGTGCTGGAGCACCTCGTGGGTACGTCGGCTGAGGAGCCGCGTGATGTCGACCGGGCGTCCCAGCGGGACGGATCGCTGGGCACCGGACTGCTGGGCCGCGATGAGCCGCGCGAGGAACGCGTCGAACGCGTCGTCGCCACCGGTCGGGCCGAACGTTGCTGGCAAAGGGACCTCCTGGGAACTTGAGTGCCTTCGACTCAATGCAACGCTGGAGGACCCGCTCCATTCCCGGCGGGTGCAGAAACTTGC
This sequence comes from Curtobacterium uvaldense, assembly GCF_028307415.1. Classification (NCBI taxonomy): domain Bacteria; kingdom Bacillati; phylum Actinomycetota; class Actinomycetes; order Micrococcales; family Microbacteriaceae; genus Curtobacterium; species Curtobacterium uvaldense. The sequence goes on from NZ_JAQMHU010000008.1 coordinate 3,667, forward strand.
GTCAGACCGACTCAGGTCCTCGCGATGGCCGCCGTGGAGGCGCCGGTGACGCGGACCAGGTCGGCCGGCGCGACCTCGATGTCGAACCCGCGGCGCCCGCCGGAGACGAAGATGCTCGGGTGCTCGAGTGCCGTCTCGTCGACGACCGTCCGCAGGCTGGTCTTCTGTCCGACCGGACTGATCCCGCCCACCACGTACCCGGTCCGCTTCTCGGCGAGGGCAGGTTGGGCGAGCGTCGCCTTCTTGCCGCCGAGGGCAGCTGCGATGGCCTTGAGGTCCAGGCGGTTCGCGACCGGCACGACCGCCACGGCCAGCTGCCCGTCCACCGAGACGACGAGCGTCTTGAACACCTGGTCCTCACGGAGGCCCAGTGCCGCGGCGGCCTCCTCACCGAAGTTGGTCGCGGTCTCGTGGTGCTCGTAGACGTGCGGCGTGAACGGGATCCCCGCCCGCTCCAGGGCGAGGGTCGCTGGGGTGCTCGGCGATCCTGCGGTCATGCCTGCGATCCTGCCCGTCCGGGACTGCCGGTCCTCGACGGCACGCGGGGGTTACGCTGAACGGACCATGACCGTCGTCGAACTCCTGCTGCGCGCCCTCGCGGTGCTGCAGATCGGCGATGTCGGCCTGCTCGGTCCGTCGGGTTCCCCGGCGCCCCTGCTCGCCGTCGCCGCGCTCGGCCTCGCCGCCGTCGCTGTCACGGTGCTCGTCGTCCGGCTGCTCGCGACGGCGCTCGGTGTCGATCCGGGTGCCGAGGGCTCCGAGCGGACGGGCGCAGCGGTGGAGCGGCCGACCCGCATCGCGTGGAGCCACCCCGACGCCGACGGCCAGGTGCGGTCGCGAGCACCGGGAGCGCCGACCCCGGCCTGACCGCCCGCGGGTGGTCGGGTCACGTCGTCACGAACCCCTCCACTCGAACGGAACGTCATGGACATCACCACCCTGCCCGTCGTCGGCGACCTGCTGCGCGCCGGCGTCGACCTGCTCACCGCGCTCACCGCAGCCCTGTCCCCCGTCGCCGGTGGCGCCGCAGCGGCGCTCGCCGTCGTGGCGCTCACCCTGGGCGTGCGCATCGTGCTCGTCCCGCTCGCCGTCCTGCAGGTCCGGGCCGAGCGCGACCGGCGTCGACTCGCCCCGCAGCTCGCCGCCCTCCGCAGGCGCCACGGTGCGGACACGCGACGCCTCCAGGAGGCCGTGCAGCGCCTGTACACCTCCGAGCGCGTCTCCCCGCTGGCCGGGTGCCTCCCGGTGCTCGCGCAGGCTCCGGTCCTCTCGCTCGTGTACGCGCTCTTCACGCACGCGTCGGTCGCCGGTGCCGCGAACGCCCTGCTCGACGCGACACTGGTCGGGATCCCGCTCGGGCACACGCTCCTGGTGGCGCTCGCGTCGCCGCTGTGGAGCCACGCCTGGGTGGTGCTCGTGCTGCTCGTCGTGATGGCGGTGGTGGTCGAGGCGTCGCGCCGGGCCACCGTGCACTGGAACCCGACGGCGGAGCCGGCCGCCGGTACGCCCGGGGCCGGTCCCGCGGCTGCCCTGGCGCGCTGGGCGCCCTTCGCGTCGGTCGTCCTCGCCGCGGTCGTCCCGCTCGCCGCGACGCTCTACGTCGTCACGAGCGCCGCCTTTACCCTCGGGGAGCGCGCGGTGCTGCGGCGGATCGTCCGCTGAGCCGGGCAGGGGGCGCGGGGCGGCCGGTCTCAGCCGCCCTGGCCCTCCTGCTGGGGCCCCTGGTCGACGGGGTCGTACTCGGTGCCACGGCCCTGCTCCTCGTCGGGGGTCGGCACGTGCCGCTCGGTCCCGCTCCCGCCGGGGCTCGTCGCCACGTAGTCGGCCTCGCCGGACTGGGTGTCGTGGCTCAGGGGCTCGAGCGTCTCGGGATCGGCGTCGTGCCGGGTCTGGTCGTGGCCGGAGGCGTCGTGCGCGGTTCCTGCGTCGGTGCTCATGCCACCCGTCTACGCCTCGGGGACTGGACACCTCCCGCTCGGGGGGCGGACGTGCCGTCGTCCGGGTGGGAGCATGTGGGTGTCCGGTGCGTCCGGACCGGGAGTGTGCATGGCCGACGAGGACGTCACGGCGGAACGGGCACGACTCGAGGCCCTCGCGTGGGGAGCCGGGGTCGCGGCCGAGGACGCTGCGCGCGCCCGGCTCGAGCTCCGCGGGCTGCGGGACGGCAGCACCGTCGCGGGCGCGACACCGCCGGCCGGGACGACGACCGACGACGCACGTCCGGCGGCCCGCACGACGAGCGCGGCCGGACGGTCGTCCGTCGCTGCGTCGACCGCTGACCGACCGACACCGGCGGCGGGGCCGATCCGGACCGGGCCCGGCTCGGCCGGTGCGTCGGCGCCCGCCGACCCGGTCGGGCCGGAGGGCGAGCAGGAACCGGCCACGGGACCTGGTTCCGTCCGCGCCGGGGGCGGGGCGGACCTCCAGGCCGGGAGGCCCGCGTGGCGGACACGGGTGAGCGGACTGCTCTGGACCGCGCGGCCGCGCGCCTGGATCGCGCTCGGCGCGGCGGCGGTCGTCGGCCTGGCGTTCGCGGCGGGCACGCTGGTGGGCACGACCGACGGGCAGCTGGCCGCCGCGCCCAGCACGACACCGACACCCGGCGCGATCACCCTCGAGGAGCTGCTGGACATCCCGCAGACCTCCGCGGACCAGCTGCCGGGCCCGGTCGAGGCGCCCGTGAGCTTCCGCACGACCCGGCTCGTGTTCACGAACCGGGCCCTGGACGGCAGCGCCTTCGAGACCCCGTGGAACGTGTGGGCCGGGGTCGGGACCGACCGCGAGACCATCTGCCTGGTGGCGACCGCGAACCGGCTCGAGTCGACCACCGCCTGCTACCCGCGTGAGGACGCCCTGCACGGGAACGTCTCGCTCTCCGCCCAGTCGATGAGCGGCACGCTCACCGTCACCCTGCGCGGCGGCGGTGTGCAGGGCACGGTGACGAACGAGAACTGATCGGGAATGCTCGTCCGAGCATCTCGTTGGAGCGCTACAAGATTCTTCGGCGACCCCCTCGCGCGATCCGGATGCTCCGTGCAACACTGGATGTGCGCACTCGCCGTGGAGTCGTCACAACCCGACCGGGTCGTTCGACCCGGACCACACCCACCGCGAGCGCGCACCGCGCACCGCCGTCACGACGACCGGTCCGACGCGCGCTCCGGCGTTCCCCGGAGGAGGTCAGCAGCGTGTCCACCAACACCACCACCTCGGCCGTGTCGACGAGCACGCGGCCGATCACCGTCACCAACCGCTCGATCGTCGGCATCGCCGTGCTCGGGCTCGCCACCTTCTTCGCGATCACCACGGAGCTCATGCCGGTCGGGCTGCTCGGCACGATGAGCCGCGACCTCGGCGTCAGCGAGTCGACGATGGGCTTCGTCGTCACCGTCTACGCCGCAGCCGTGGCGATCCTCGCCCTCCCGCTGACGTCGCTCACCGCGCGGCTCCCCCGCAAGGCGGTCCTGGTGTCGACCCTGGTCGGCTACGCCGTCTCGAACGTGCTGGTCGCGGTCGCGCCGAGCTTCGCCGTCGTCTGCGCGGGTCGCGTCGTCGGCGGCGTCGCACACGCGCTCTTCTTCTCGGTCGCGTCGGCCTACGCGACGCGGATCGTGCCCCCGCGGCTGGCCGGACGCGCGATCGCCTTCGTCTACTCCGGCAGCTCGCTCGGCTTCGTCCTCGGCGTGCCGCTGGCCACCTGGGTCGCGCAGACGATCGGGTGGCGCCCCGCCGTCGGCTCCGTCGCGCTCGCCGCAGCCGTCCTCGCGCTGGTCGCGGTCGCGTTCCTGCCGGCGGTCAGCGGGACCGCGTCCCCGCACATCGGTTCACCCCGCGCGTGGGCCCGCACCGGACTGCTCTCCGTCGTCGTCGCCGACCTGCTGCTCTTCGCCGGGCACTACGTCGTCTACACCTACATCGGCCCGTACGCGATCGACGCCGGGCTCGACGCCGGCATGGTGAGCGGTGCGCTCCTGGTGCTCGGCGGGACCGGCATCGTGGGCCTCTGGCTCGCCGGCACCTTCGTCGACCGGGCACCGCGGCAGACGTTGATCGCCGCCGTCGCCGTGATGGCCGCCGCCTTCGCCGTGCTGCCGTTCGTGCACGGCTCGCTGTTCGGCACCATGGTGGTCGCCGGGGTCTGGATGGCGGCGAACGGCACGACCGGCACCCTCTTCATGGCCGCGGCGATCCGCACCGGTGGCGTCTCCCCCGACATCGCCGGCGCCCTCGTCAACGGCGCGTCGAACATCGGCATCGCGGGCGGGGCAGCCGTCGGCGGGCAGGCGCTCGGTGCGGTCGGCCTGCAGTACCTGCCGTTCGCCGGCGCCGTCGTGCTGATCGGCTCGCTCGGCGTCGTGCTCGCGGCGCGCCGCGGCTTCCCGGTGCACACGCACGCGCAGGAGCACCTGTCCACGACGTCGGTCGAGGCGATCACGTCCTCGCTCGCGGTCGTCACCAGCTCGGTGCCGGTCGTCAGCCGTGCGATCGCCACCATCACCGGGTCGATCGGCGTCGCCACCGGCACGGTGTCGACCGCGACGGGATCCGTGCGGACGCAGCGGCGGCGCTGAGCCCGGGACACGGGAGCGGGGCGGGCCGACCGGTGTCGACCCGCCCCGCTCCCGTCTCCCGGAGCCCGGAGCCCCGAGCCCGACGGCCGGGTGTGCGGTCAGTCCTGCGGGACCGACCGTCGACGACGTGCCGCGCGGACCGACAGCAACCCGCCGCCGGTCAGGAGCAGCAGCGCTGCGACGGCGACCGCGGGGGTGACGTCGGCTCCGGTGAAGGCCAGTCCGCCACCGGTCGGGCCACCACCGTTGCCCTGGCCGGTACCGCCCGCGACGGGTGCCGCGCTCGGGGTCGGGCCGTCGGTCGGCTGCGGCGTCACCGTCGGGGTGGGCTCCGGCGTGACGGCGACCTCGGCGAGGACGAGGCGCACGGGCTCCGGCGTGCCGCCGACCGCGGCGGTCGTGACCACCACCGGGTCCGACTGCTCGGAGCCGGTCCCGGCCGTGATCGTGTACTCGGTCAGCGGGCGGAGCCCCTCGAGCACGAAGGTGCCGTCGTCGCCGGTGGTCGTGCTGACCGGCTCGCCGTCGTCGTCACCGGTCAGCGTCGCCACGACCGGGACGGTCGCGGCGGGGGCGCCGTCCGCGTCGCTGACCGTGCCCGGCTGGTCGACGGTCGGCAGGGGCAGGACGAAGTCGACGGCGTCGGCGGCGGTCCCCGTGGCGGGCGTCGTGACCGTCCGGACGGGGGCCCCCTCGACGCTCACGGCGTACTCCGTCGACGGCGTCAACCCGGCGAGCGAGTACCCGCCGTCCGCGGTCGTCTCGACCGTGACCACGGCACCCGAACCGGCCTCGACCGGCCGTGCGGTGACGGTCGTGTCCACGACGGGCGTGCCGTCCTCGTAGCGGACGGAACCGGCCTGCCCGACCGTGACCGCCACCGGCGTCGTGAACGGGAAGTCCGCTCGGACCGTGCCGTCGGCGGTGACCTCGACCGTCAGCTCGGTCGGCTCCGGAGCACCGGCGACCGCGGCCTCGGTACGGACGGTGTAGGTGCCGGGCCGGAGCGCCAGACCGTACGTGCCGTCGGCGTCCGTCTCGACGGTGGCCACCACGCCACCGCCCTGCAGGACCTCCACGAGCGCGGGTGCGGCGGGGGCGCCGCCGTCGAGCGTCACGCGGCCCGTGATCGTCCCCACGCTGATCGGCAGGACGATCGGGTCGAGCGCAGCCACCGGGGCACCGTCGGCACCGGTCGAGCCCGACACCGGCGGGGCACCGCTCACCGTCGCGACGACCGCGGTGCCGGCCGGCAGGCCGACGGCACGCCAGCGCCCGTCCGCGTCCGTGACGACGGTGGCGAGGGGCAGCCCCGAGGTGTCCGTGACGGTCACCTCGGCGTCGGCGACGGGGCGGCCGTCGGCGTCGACCACCGAGCCGTCGAGGTCGACGGTCCCCGGGACCGTGCTGAGGACGAAGTCGGCGTCCGTGACGTCGGTCCGGAGGTCGACCACCGCGGGAGCGCGGTCGACCGCCGCGTTGTCCGGGGTCGCGATCGACACCCGGTACCCGTCGGCCTGGGTGAGCGCGGGGAAGGCGTACGCACCGTCGGGACCGGTGGTCGTCGTGTACTCGGTGCCGTTCGGAGCGGTCACGGTGACGAGTGTGTCCACCAGTGGTTCGCCGTCGAGTGCCGCAGTGCCGGAGAGGGACGAGGTCCGGTTCGCGAACCAGGTCTGGTAGACGGGGAGGCCACTGCGTTGCTGGTAGGCGATGGTCAGCGTCGCGAGCGACGCCGTCGGTGTGAACCATGCGCTCGCGCCGGCGGTGTCGTTCGCGGCGTCGTTGCCCCGCAGCACCCCCGTGGCCGGGTCCCAGGACGGCAGGTCCTGACCCGCCGCCACGCCTCCGGGATCGCGCGGGCAGCTCCACCCGCCGGGCGAGACGGTCGAGCACGAGTTGTACGAACCCGCGTAGCCGAGCTGGTCCACGGTGGCTGGGGTGCCGTCCGCGAGGGTCGCCGAGATCGTCGCCTGGTCGGCGTCGACGTCGCCCAGGACGAAGGACCAACCGCCGGCCCCTGGCGTCCCACCGTCGAACGTCCAGGTCGTGACGGCAGGGCTCCGCGCGTCGTCCGCCGCCGGCCGCTGGTTGAGGTACGTCGCACCGCGACTGGTGCCGTAGACCGTGCCGGGCGGAGTCGACGCCCCCTGCCACGTCGATGCGCCGGAGACGACCGTGGCCTGCCGGGAGGTGGACGTGAAGGTGGTGTCCGGGAACCCCGGGAGCGCGATCGAGCCGGTGTACGCACGACTCGTGCCGTCCACCGTGACGGTGGCCCAGTTCCCCGTGGTCGCGGCCGTCGCGCTCGTGACGCCGCTCACCGCCAGTCCTGCCCCGAGTGCGACGGCGATGCCGCCGGCGATGACGGTGCGCCATCTGCGCATGTGTGCTCCCCTGTGTCGGCGCCGACGAATACCCGACGCTTGCTCAGGCTATCCGGGCAGCGCGGACGAGGGACAGCCCCGGTGCGGGTCGCGGATCACCGGCCCTCCAGGGCCGCGAGCAGCCGGTCGAGCGCGACGACCTGGCCGGACACGAGCACCCCGCGCGCCTCCTCGATGCCGAACCAGCGGGCGTCGTCGACCTCGGGGACCGCGACGAACCGACCGGAACCGCGCGGGAGCTCGACCTGCACCGTGTTGCTCCGCACCTCGTCGACCTCGAAGTCGTCCGCCCGTGCCGCGAAGACCCGGACGCGCTTCCCGGAGGCCTGGCGGACCTCGCCGAGGTCGAGCACGGGTCCCGTCGGTGCGGGGACCCCGATCTCCTCGGCGAACTCGCGGCGCGCGGTGTCGAGTGCGTCCTCACCGTCCTCGACGAGCCCCTTCGGGATCGACCACGCGCGCGGGCGTCGACGCCAGAACGGTCCGCCCATGTGCGCGACGAAGACCTCCGGGATGCCGTCCACGGGCGACCGACGGTGCAGCAGGAGCCCCGCGCTGGTGACCACCGATCGACCCTACGACGAGCGGCCGTGCACGGCTCAGTCCGCGAGCCGGCGGAGCTCCGAGGCCACCTGCCCGGTCAACCACGCCACCCCGCGCCCGTTCGGGTGCAGGGCCCCGGGCACCATGTCGATGCGGCTCAGGTCGCCCGCCCCGGAGAGCGAGACACCCGCGACGTACGGGTCGTCGGTCGCGCAGGCCGAGTGCGCCTGCGACCGGGCGAACACGTCGACGAACGGGACGCCGGCCGCCTCGGCAGCGGACGCCGAGACCTCGTCGAGCGACTCCTGGACCCCGTGCAGGTACCGGACGTCGCCGTCGGTGAACGGGTAGGTGTCCCGCGGGAAGGACCCCACGAGCGAGCCGAGGTCGAGCGCCGAGCGGAAGCACCCCCGCGCCGGCGTGTGGGCCGCGTCCGGGAAGATCGCCGGGTAGCCGAGGAAGACCACGACCGCGTTCGGCGCGGCCCGGCGGACCGCGGCGAGCGTGTCCGCGATCCCGAGCGCGACCCGGGACCGGATGCGCACGTCGAGGTCGTCCACCCCGTCGTGCACGAGGGTGCTGCGGCACGACGGGGCGTCCCGACCGGAGAACACCGGGCCGCGGGAGGACAGCGCCAGGCAGGAGGCGGCGGTGCCGAACAGGTCGGCGTCGTTGCCGCCGATCGTCAGCGTGACCAGCCGGGTGTCCTCGGACAGTGCCCGGACCTGGGGCGGCACCCCGCGGAACTGGTACCCCGACACGACGTCACGACTGGTCGCCCCCGCGCACGTCACGTCGGTCAGGTCGAGTCCGAAGCGCGCCGCGAGCCGGTGGGGGTAGTCGCGCGCCGACTGCGCGCAGGCGCTCGTCGGAAGCCGGGTCGGGTCCCCCAGGCCGTAGCCGGCCGAGTAGGAGTCGCCGAGTGCGACGTACTCGCTGCCCGGCGGCAGGTCGGCGAGCGTCTCGGCCGGGTCGTCCGTGACCGGGTACGGCTCCGGGACCGGCCACATCGGCGCCGCGACGGCGCCGTCGGTCGGTGCGCCCGCGACCGGGCCCCACGGCGCGACGACGACCGCGGCGAGGACCGTGAGCACGAGGGCGACGGCGGTCGACCGCTTCGAGCGGGTGGTGCGCTGCAGGGGGTCCTCCGGGTGGACGCGACGACGGGACGGGCAAGGCTACCTGCCCGTCCCGGGTGCCGGTGTCAGCGTCGACCCAGGCGCCGTTCCCCGTTGCTGCCGGTCTGGTACTGCAGGCCGTAGTGCTCGTACAGCACGGGTTCGGTCGAGGCCTCGAGCTCACCGTCGGTCGGGATGGTCGGGGCGTCCTTGACGAGCTTCTTCGGGAACGTCACGAGCAGGTGCTTCGGCGCCACCGTCGCACCGACGAGCGGGACGAAGAGCAGCTTCTGGAACCCGGGCAGCCCGGTGGTGACGGCGCCGAAGGCGGGATCGGACGTCGCGGTGTCGTAGTAGATGCTCTCGAGCGTGCCGATCTTGTCCTCGGTCTCGTCGACGACGGGCAGGCCGATCCAGTCACGGATGTTGGCGGCTTCGAACACGGGGCGCTCCCTTCGAGCAGGACAGGTACGCCTCGACGCTACCGACGACCCCTCGGCGGGTTCACGGCGAAGTGACGGGGGCGACCGGGAGCGAGTCGACGGCGGCGAGCACGTCGTCCACGCCGACGGCCAGGAGCGCCGGGTCCGGGTCCTCCGCGAACACGTCCCCGCGGCGCACGGACGCGTCGGTGAGCACGACGTGCGGACCGGAGGCGGGCGGTCCCCAGGCCTCGGGCGGCGCCGGCCCGAACACCACGACGGACGGGATCCCGTAGGCGGAGGCGAGGTGGGCCGCCCCCGTGTCGACGGTCACGACGAGCGATGCCGATGCGATGACGCCGGCGAAGGCCTGCAGCTCCAGCGCGCCCGCGAGGACCGCCTCCGGCGGCAAGCCGGCCGACTGCGCGACGGCGGCGGCGCGCTCGACGTCGTCCGCGCCTCCCGTCAGGACCACGTCGAGGCCGCGCTCGCGGAGCCCTCGCACCACGGCTGCGAAGCGGTCGGTCGGCCAGTGCCGCGCACCGTGGAAGGCGCCGATGTGCACGACCGCGGCACCCGGCGCGGCGGACGGGGCGGCCGGGCGGGCGATGGCGACCTCGTCGGGGTCGGCGGGGATGCCGTGCCAGGTGAGCAGGTCCGCCCAGCGCTCCCGCTCGTGGACGTCGTCCGGCCACTCCGGGCCCTCGTACCCGTGGGTCGGGTCGGCGTGGCCGATCACCCGCCGGGCACCGAGTGCGGCGACGAGGTCGGACGACTCCGGCCCGGCACCGTGCAGGTTGACCGCGACGTCGACCGCTCCGGCGGGGGCGGCGATCGGGTGGTCGAGCCCGTGCTGCGCGAGGTGCACGTCGACGGGCAGCAGCTCGACGACCGGGGCGAGCCACGCGGTCGTCGCCAGGGTGATCCGGTGGCCGGGGAACGCCCGGCGGAGCGCGTGCAGTGCGGGGACGGCGACGAGCGCGTCCCCGAGCTTGATGGCGCGCAGGACGAGCAGGTCGGGGCGTCCGTCGGACGGGGGCAGGGCGGGGACGGCGGTCACGGTCCGACGCTATCCGGCCGCGCCTGGGCCGGTTCCCGGCCGGCGGACGGTACCAAGGAGCATGGCTCTCGCGAAGGACCGCGCCGTCCGCGGTCTGCTCTTCGACCGTGACGACACCCTCGTCATCGACGTCCCGTACAACGCCGACCCCCACAAGGTCGTCCCCGTGCCCGGCGCCCACCGCGCGGTCGAGCGCGCCCGGACCGCCGGTCTGCGCGTCGGGGTCGTGACGAACCAGTCGGCGATCGCGAAGGGCCTGGCGACCCGCGAGCAGGTCGACGCGACGAACGCCCGCGTGGACGAGCTGGTCGGCCCGTTCGACGTCTGGTGCGTCTGCCCGCACGACGCCGGCGACGGGTGTGCGTGCCGCAAGCCGCGTCCGGGGATGGTGCTCGACGCCGCGCGACGGCTCGGGCTCGACCCGTCCGAGATCGTGGTGGTCGGGGACATCGGCGCCGACGTCGGTGCGGCGGCGGCGGCGGGTGCGCAGGGCGTGCTGGTGCCGACGCCGCGGACGCGCGCCGAGGAGGTCGAGGCGGCGGAGACCGTCGCCGGCTCCCTCGACGACGCCGTCTCCCTCGTGCTGGCCCGGGTCCCGGCGGCCCGGGCGTGAGCCGCGCCGAGCAGCGCGGTCCCGAGGGTGCGGAGTCGACCACGGCCGACGAGCGGACCGGTCCGCGCGTCCTGGTCGTCCGGCTCGACTCGTTCGGCGACGTCCTGGTGGCCGGCCCCGCCGTGCGCGCCGTCGCCGCGGGGGCCGCGCACGTCACGATGCTCTGCGGCCCCCAGGGCTCCCCGGCCGCGGACCTGCTGCCCGGGGTCGACCGGGTGCGGGTCTGGGCAGCGCCCTGGGTGACCGAGACCGCGCGGCCGATCGACGACGCGCTGCTCGGCGAGTTCCGTGCGCTCGTCACCGAGGAACAGCCCGACGAGGCCGTCGTGCTCACCTCGTTCCACCAGTCGCCCCTGCCGGTCGCCCTGCTGCTCCGCCTGGCCGGGGTGCCCCGGGTCTCCGGTGCCTCGGTCGACCACCCCGGGTCGCTGCTCGACGTGCGGCTCCGCCCGGGCGAGGACCTGCCGGAGGACCTCCCGGAGCCGGAGCGCGCCCTCCGCATCGCCGAGGCCGCCGGGTTCGCCCTGCCGGCGGATGACGACGGGAGGCTCGTGGTGCGGATCGACGCCGTCGCACCACCCGAGGTGGCCGCCCTGGACCGCTACGTGGTCGTCCACCCCGGTGCGAGCGTCCCGGCGCGCTCCTGGCCGGAGGAGCACCACCGTGACCTCGTCGCGGCCTACGCCGAGCGCGGGATCCCCGTGGTCGTCACGGGCAGCCCCGGCGAGCGGGCGCTCACGGCCGCCGTCGCGGGCGACACCGCGGTCGACCTCGGCGGTCGGACGTCGCCCGCCGAGCTCGCCGCGGTCCTCGCCGGCGCCGAGGTCGTCGTCGTCGGCAACACCGGTCCGGCACACCTCGCCGCCGCGGTGGGGGCGCGCATCGTCAGCCTGTTCTCGCCGGTGGTGCCGGCGGTGAAGTGGGCCCCGTACGCACCCGAGGTGGAACTGCTCGGCGACCAGACCGCCGCCTGCCGCCTGAGCCGTGCCCGGGAGTGCCCGGTCCCGGGCCACCCGTGCCTGTCCGGAGTGCGCGTGCAGGACGTCCTCGACGCACACGGACGCCTGCTGGCGCGCGGCACCGGACCCGGCGCCGTCGCGGACGGCAGTGCGCTCAGCGGATGAAGCAGGAGAAGCTGCGAGGAGGACCAGCAGTGCTCCCGTAGCGTGCGCCACTGCTCCTCCTGCTCCTCTTCCCGGCACCCGCGCAGCGCGCGCGAGCGCCGGCGGGGCAGCTGTCCGGAGGGGCACCGAACCGTCGAAAGGCCCTGCATGCGGATCCTCGTGTGGCACGTGCACGGCGGCTGGTTGGACGCCTTCGTCCGCGGCCCCCACGAGTACCTCATCCCCACCACACCGGCCCGCGACGGCTGGGGGCTCGGGCGGGGCGGCCGCGACTGGCCGGCGAACGCGATCGAGATCGACCCGGCCGACGTCGCCGACGCCGAGGTCGACGTGGTCGTCCTGCAGCGCACCGAGGAGCTCGAGGAGGCCCGTCGCCTGCTCCGCGGCCGCGAGGTCCCCGTGGTCTTCGTCGAGCACAACGCCCCGCGCGTCGACGTCCCGAGCAGCCTGCACCCGATGCGCGACCGCGACGACCTGGTGATCGCGCACGTCACGCACTGGAACGCCCTCATGTGGGACTGCGGCACGACCCGCACGACGGTGGTCGAGCACGGCGTCGTCGACCCGGGCCCGCTCTACACCGGCGCGCTCGAGCGCTTCGGTGTCGTCATCAACGAACCGGTCCGCCGGGGCCGCGTGGTCGGCACGGACCTGCTCCCCCGCTTCGCCGAGGTCGCACCCGTCGACCTCTGGGGCATGGGCACCGACCGGCTCCCCGAACTCGGGTTCGGCGACCGCGTCGTCGCCCTCGGCGACGTCCCCGCAGACCCCATGCACGCCGCACTCGCGCAACGACGCGCGTACGTGCACCCGAACCGCTGGACGTCGCTCGGCCTGTCGCTGATCGAGTCGATGCACATGGCGATGCCGGTCCTCGTGCTCGCGACGACCGACGCACCACGGACCGTGCCCGCCGAGGCCGGCGCGATCGCGACCGACGTCGACGAGCTGGTCCGTGCCTCCAGGACGCTCCTGGAGGACCCCGAGGAGGCCCGTCGCCGCGGTGCCGTCGCCCGAGAGGCCGCGCTCGAGCGGCACGCGCTCGGCCGGTACCTGGCGGACTGGGACGACCTCCTCGACGACGCCGTCGCGCGTGGTGCGCGACGCGGACGCGCGGCGGACGCCGCGCTGGAAGGGAGCCTCCGATGAAGATCGCGATGGTGTCCGAGCACGCGAGCCCGCTCGCGGTGCTCGGCGGAGTCGACGCCGGTGGACAGAACGTGCACGTCGCCGAGCTGTCCGCGGCCCTCGCGGACCGCGGCCACCAGGTGACCGTGTACACGCGGCGCGACGACGCCGACCAGCCCGTCCGCGTGCTGCTGCGCCCGGGCGTCGAGGTCGTGCAGGTCGACGCCGGGCCCGCCCGCCACGTCCCGAAGGACGACCTGTTCCCGTTCATGGACACGTTCGCCTCGGTGCTCGCGGCGGAGTGGTTCGTCGACCGCCCCGACGTGGTGCACGGGCACTTCTGGATGTCCGGGTACGCCGCGCTCGAGGCCGTCAAGCAGGTCCACGCCCGCACCGGTGGCGTCCGGATCCCGGTCGTGCAGACCTTCCACGCGCTGGGCGTCGTGAAGCGTCGCCACCAGGGCCCCGCCGACACGAGCCCCGCGGAGCGCGAGTGGATCGAGCCCGCCGTGGGCCGGAGCGTCGACCAGGTCGTCGCGACCTGCTCCGACGAGGCCTTCGAGCTCAAGACCCTCGGCGTGCCGCTGCACGCCATCTCCGTGGTGCCGTGCGGTGTGGACACCGAGCTCTTCCGGCCCGACGGCCCCGTCGAGGAGCGTGGGCGCCCCTTCCGGGTGCTCACCGCGTCGCGCCTGGTGCGCCGGAAGGGTGTCGGCACGACCATCGCCGCGCTCGCGAAGCTGCTCGACGAGGGCCGCGAGGCCGAGCTCGTGGTGGTCGGCGGAGCCGGCACGGCCGGAGCCGACCTCGCCGACGACCCGGAGTACCAGCGCCTCGACGCCCTGGCCCGGTCCCTCGGGGTGCGCGAGCACGTGACCTTCCGCGGCCAGCTCGGGCAGCACGACATGCCCGCCGTCTACCGCAGCGCCGACGTCGTCGTGTGCGCCCCTTGGTACGAGCCCTTCGGCATCGTGCCGCTCGAGGCCATGGCGTGCGGTCGTCCCGTCGTCGCGTCGAGCGTCGGCGGACTCATCGACACCGTCGTGGAGGACGCCACCGGCCTGCACGTCCCGCCCCGCGACGAGGAGGCCGTGGCCGCCGCCGTGGGCGCGCTGCTCGACGACCGCGAGCGGCGCGACGCGTACGGACGCGCGGGTCGCGAGCGCGCCGAGTCCCGGTACACCTGGCACAAGGTCGCCGCCGAGAGCGAGCGCGTGTACGAGCGCCTCGTCGCCGGCGCCGCGAACGGCCTCGCCGCGCCCGCCGTCGCGGCGACCGGGACCGACACGGCACCCGTGTCGAACGACCCCGTCGGGATCACCCCCGCCACGACCATCCCGGGCGCCCGTCCCGGACGCGCCGGACGGACCGCCCGCCCGACGCCCGCGGTGCTGCCGCACCCGACGGAGAGGACCGCACGATGACCATCGAGCAGCAGACCGGCACGCGTGAGCCGGAGACCGAGAGCGCCAGCGTCCGGACCGTCGTCGACCACATCGCCGCCTCGGTGCCCGTGATCGCCTCGCTCGTCGACCACAAGGACCACATCGCGGCGTGGGCGGACGACATCGCCGCGCGGCTCGTCGCCGGCCGTCGGCTGCTCGCCGCGGGCAACGGCGGCTCGGCGGCGGAGGCCCAGCACCTCACCTCCGAGCTGACCGGCCGCTTCGACGGGGACCGTCCGGCGTACTCGGCGATCTCCCTGCACGCCGAGAGCTCCGCCGTCACCGCGATCGGGAACGACTACGGCTACGACCAGGTCTTCGCCCGCCAGGTGACGGCGCACGCGCGCGCCGGTGACGTCGTCGTGCTGCTCAGCACGAGCGGCAAGAGCCCGAACCTGCTCCGCGCGGCCGAGGCCGCTCGGGCCGTCGGTGCACGCTCGATCGCGATGACCGGCCCCGGGCCGAACCCGCTCGCCGACGCGGTCGACGACGCGATCCGCATCGAGGGCCCCTCGGCCAACGTGCAGGAGGCGCAGCTCGTCCTCGTGCACGCCCTCTGCCGTGCGATGGAGCCGGCCCTCCGCCGCGGCGGCCGCCGGTGAGCGGCACGGAGCGCACCGCCAGCGCGACGCCGGGCTCCGGCGACGGCACCCGGCGTCGCATCGTCGTCGTCGGCGACACCCTGCTCGACGTCGACGTCTCGGGCACGAGCGAACGGCTCAGCCCGGACGCCCCCGTCCCGGTCGTCGACGTCCGGACCGACGACCGTCGTGCCGGTGGCGCCGGCCTGGTCGCCTCGATGCTCGTACGCGACGGCCACGACGTGACGCTCGTCACCGTGCTGAGCGACGACGACCGTGCCGACGAGATCCGCGCCCTGCTGCCCGACGTGCACGTCGTCGCCGGTCCGTCCGGTGCGCCGACCCCGGTGAAGACCCGCGTCCGCGTGGTCGACCACGCGCTCGTCCGCATCGACGAGGGGTGCGCCACCCCGCCCGTCCCCGGCACGACCGCCGAGATGACCGCGGCGCTCGAGGGCGCCGACGCGATCGTCGTCGCCGACTACGGCCGTGGCGTCGCGGCCGCCGACGGGCTCCGTACCGCCCTCGCCGCCGTGGCCCGCACGACGCCCGTGGTCTGGGACCCGCACCCGAAGGGTGCCTCCCCCGTCGCGGGCACCGCGGTCGTGACCCCGAACACCAGCGAGGCCCGGCGCTTCACCGACCTGTCCGGCGAGGGCGTGCCCTTCGCCACGGACGCCGCGGCCGAGCTCGTCCGGACCTGGGACGTCGACGCCGTCGCCGTCACGATGGGCGACCGCGGCGCACTCGTCGCCTCGCGCCGCAGCGGGGACGGCACCCGGCCGGCCGCGCTGGACAGCCGGTTCGTCCCGGCCCCGTCCGTCACCGCCGGCGACCCGTGCGGCGCCGGTGACCGCCTCGCCGCGGGCGTCGCCATCGCCCTCGCCGAGGGTGCTGACGTCGCCGAGGCCGTCGCCGCGGGCGTGCTCGCTGCCTCGGAGTACCTCGCGGCCGGCGGCGTGACCGCGTTGTTCGCCGACGACGGCCCGGCCCCGGTGCCCGTCCCCGGCGTGGACCGCGACGCGCTGCGCGTCGTGCACGACGTCCGCAGCGCCGGTGGGACCGTCGTCGCCACCGGCGGCTGCTTCGACCTGCTCCACGCCGGGCACGCCCGCACGCTCTCCGCAGCGCGGGCGCTCGGCGACTGCCTGGTGGTCTGCCTCAACTCGGACGACTCGGTGCGCGCCCTCAAGGGGCCGGAGCGCCCGATCATGACGCAGGACGACCGGGTCGAGCTGCTGCTCGCGCTCGACTGCGTCGACGCCGTGGTCGTCTTCGACGAGCACACCCCGGACGAGGCCCTCCGCCGCTTCCGCCCGGACGTCTGGGCGAAGGGCGGCGACTACGCCGCGAGCGAGCTCCCCGAGGCGGCGACGCTCGCCGAGTGGGGCGGTCGGGTCGTCACCGTCCCGTTCCACCCCGGTCGGTCCACCACGCGGCTCGCCGCGGCACTCGCCGCGGTCGGCTGAGGACCCACCCCGACCACACGTCGGACGGGAGGCACGGCGCACCGCCGCCACGGGCCTCCCGTCCGTCACCGGTCACCACACACGTCCCGTCGGCACCGCCGACGGACCGGCACCACGCCACTCCCGGAAGGAAGTCCATGCCCGTCCCCACCACCCCCATCGGTCGCGTCCTCGTCACCGGCGGCGCCTCCGGTCTCGGCGCGGCCGTCGTCGCCGCGGTCGTCGAGGCCGGCGGCACCCCCATCGTCCTCGACCTGCGCGTCGACGGCGTCCCGGAGGGCACCGACGCCGTCGCCGTGGACGTCACGGACACCGAGGCGACCGAGCGCGCCGTCCGCGAGGCCGCGGAGCGCCACGGCGGACTCGACGCCGTCGTCACCGCCGCTGGCATCGACAAGCCCGCGCCGATCGGCGGGATCTCGTCGGGCGACTGGGAGCGCATCGTCGGGGTCAACCTGCTCGGCACCGCCGCCGTGGTGCGCGCCGCGCTGCCCGCCCTCGAGGCGACGCACGGCCGCGTCGTGACGATCTCGTCGTCGCTCGCGCTCAAGGGCGTCGGCGACGGCACGGCCTACTCGGCGTCGAAGTTCGGCGTGCGCGGCTTCTCGCAGGCGCTGGCCGCCGAGACCGCCGGGCGCATCGGTGTGACGAACATCATCCCCGCCGGCATGCGCACCGCGTTCTTCGAGGGCCGGACCGAGCAGTACAAGCCGGGCCCGGACGCGCAGCTCATCGAGCCGGAGTACGTGGCGAACTCGATCCTGTTCGCGCTGTCGCAGCCGGCCGGCTGCGAGATCCGCGAGCTGTCGATCATGCCCGCGACGGAGCCCAGCTGGCCGTAGGCCCCGCTGACGACGCAACGGGAGGCGCGGTGCCGGTCGGTACCGCGCCTCCCGCCGTTCGGTCCAGCTGCCCGGCTGTCCGCTCGGTCTGCCCGCTCGGTCTGCCCGCTGGGTCTGTCCGCTCGGTTCTCCGAGCGGGCCCGATCCGTCACGCTCGGCGCCGCCCGGCGACGGATCGCGCCCGCTCGGCGCAGTGCGCGTGGCACGTCCCGCCCGATCGCGCGGTTCTCCACGGGGCCGGAGCCGGCGTCCGGGTGCACTCCAGCGCCGGCTCAGACGACCGGTGCGGCCGTTCGCTCCCGGGGTCGCACGGTCGCGAGGAGGTCCTCGACGTCGGTGAGCACGGCCTCGGGCTGCACCTCGTCGACGTACGACGGGTCGTGCTCGCAGCGCTCCGCGGTCCACCCGACCTGGGTCACGTCGATGCCGCACACCGGGCAGCGCGTGACGAAGGACATGTGCACCCGGTGCCGTCCGCGGTCGATCGGGCCCGCGTTCACCACGTTGCCGAACCAGAACACGCCGACCGTGGGGGTGCCGACCGCGACGGCGAGGTGCCGCGGGCCGGAGTCGTCACCGACCATGACGTCAGCGGCCGCGAGCACCGCGGGGAGCTCCGCGAGCGGCAGGGCGTCGGTCAGGTCGTGGAGACGGTCGCGCAGGGCCACCGGCACGGCACTGCGGATGGCCTGCGCCGCCGGCACGTCCGTCGCGTCGCCGACGAGCACGACGTCGTCGCCGGCGTCGAGCCGCGCGGACACCACGGCTGCGAACCGCTCGGGGCTCCACCGGCGCCGCGGGTCCGTCGCGCCGGGGTGAACGGCCACCAGGTGGCCGGCGACGCCGAGGCGGTCGCGCACGGCACGGCGCTCCTCGGCGCTCACGTGCACGCGCGGGTCCAGGGTGACCGGGGCGGCACCGGCGAGCGAGACGACCTCGAGCCCGCGGAGCACCTCGTGCTGGTAGTAGACGTAGCGGACCCACCGCTCCAGGACCTCGGCGTCCTCGGTCGCGGTGCCGACGGTGTGCAGTGCGGCGAGGCGCAGCAGGAACGGGTTCGAGTTCCGACCGCCGCCGTGCAGCTGGACGGCGAGGTCGAACCGGCCGCGGAGCCGCGACTCGAAGTCGTGCAGCGCCGGCGCACCCTCCCCGGCGTCGCGCACCCCGGGCGACACCGGGAGTTCCTCGAACGCGTGCACCGCGTCGGTCCGTCCGCGCAGGACCGCCGGGGCCAGCGGGCTCCCGAGCAGCGTGATGCGGGCGTCGGGGTACGCGGCGTGCAGCGCCTCGATCGCGGGGACCGCGAAGAGCAGGTCCCCCAGGCCACCGCCGCGGAGCACCGCGATCTCCCGGACGTCGTCGAAGCGTTCTCCACCGTTGCCGATCAGTTGCACCACACCCGTCTACCGGAACCGAGCCGAGAGCGCTGCCGGGCCGACGCCGTCCCGGACCCGACCGGTGCGCTCTCCGGACCGAGCACCCGAAACCGGCACCCCGCACAGGTCCCCGGGAGCAGCGTGGAACCGTACGCCCGTCTCCGGAAGGACACCATGACCCTCGCCACCCCGTCAGCGACCGCGACCGACACCGACCACATGGTCGTCACCGACCCCGTCGACGGGTCGATCGCCACGACGACCCCGCGCTCCACGAGCGAGGACGTCGCGAACGCTGTCGCGCGCGCACGGGCGGCCGCACCCGCGTGGGCGCGCACCGCACCGGCGGAGCGCGGAGCCCTGCTGCACGCAGCAGCAGCGCACCTCCGTGACCACGCCCAGGAGCTCGCCGACCTGAACACCCGCGAGACCGGGAAGGTGCCCGGCGACGCGATGGGCGGCGTGCAGGCCGGCATCGGGACGCTCGTGCAGTACGCCGAGCTCGGCCCGGTCCACCGCGGCGAGGCGCTCCGCGGGCAGTTCGGTGCGGCCGACTGGTCGGTCCCCCACCCCCGCGGCGTGGTGCTCGCCCTGACGCCGTGGAACGACCCGGTGGCCGTGGCGCTCGGGATCCTCGGTGCCGCGCTCGTCACCGGGAACACCGTGGTGCACAAGGGCAGCGAGCGGTGCCCCGGCACGTTCGCCCGGCTGAACACGCTGCTGGCCGAGGTCCTGCCGGAGGGCGTCCTGGTGGGCGTCGACGGTGACGCCTCGACCGGCGAGGCGCTGCTCGAGCAGGACGGCATCGACGTGTACGCCCACGTCGGCTCCACCGCCACCGGCGACCGCCTCTCCGAGGTCGCCGCGAGCACGCGCGCGCACGTCATCCGCGAGAACGGCGGCAACGACGCGGTCGTCGTGGACGCCGACGTGGACCCCGCGTGGGCCGCCGCACAGGTCGCGCTCGGCGCCTTCGCGAACACGGGTCAGATCTGCACGAGCGTCGAGCGCGTCTACGTGCACCGCGACGTCGCCGAGGAGTTCACCGCGGCGCTCGTCGCCGAGGCGGAGCGACGGACGGCATCGCCCGCCGCCGAGTTCGGTCCGCTCGTCGACGACCGGCTCCGCGGCACGGTGCAGGCGCACGTCGACGACGCCGTGCAGCGCGGCGCCACCGTGCGCACTGGCGGGACGACGCCCGGCGGTGTCGGCACGTTCTACCCGGCCACCGTCCTGACCGACTGCACCGACGACATGGTCGTGATGACCGAGGAGACCTTCGGTCCCCTCGCACCGGTCCGCGTCGTCGAGTCGTTCGACGAGGGCCTGCGCCTCGCCGCGGCCGACCGGTACGGCCTCGCCGCGACGGTGCTCACCGGCGACACCGGTCACGCCCTCCGCGCCGCAGCCGAGCTCCCCGTCGGCACCGTCAAGGTGAACGCGGTGTTCGGCGGCGCACCGGGCGGCAGCGCCCAGCCGCGCGGGGCCTCGGGCGCCGGCTTCGGCTACGGCCCGCACCTGCTCGACGAGATGACGACCACCACCGTCGTGCACCTCGAGTCCGCCCCCGCACGCACCACCGGAGGAACCCGATGACCGCCGACGTCCGTCTCGTCCGCGACCTGGTCGCCTCGGTCGACGACCGCGAACCGCTCGTCGTCGTCATCGGCGACTGCATCCTCGACCGCTGGACCGTCGGGGAGGCCGAGCGCGTCTCCCGCGAGGCCCCGGCGCCCGTGGTCCGTGTGACCGAGACGGTCGCCGTCCCGGGCGGCGCCGCGAACACGGCGGTGAACGCCCGCGCCCTCGGCGCCCGTGTCCGCATGGTCGGACTCATCGGTGACGACGAGTCCGGACGCGTCCTCCGCGACCGGCTCGAGACCGCCGGCGTCGACACGACCCACCTGGTCGAGGTCGCCGGTGCCCGCACCACCACGAAGTCGCGGGTGGTCGGCGGCGACCGCGTGGTCGTCCGCGTCGACGAGATCGCGGCGACGCCGGACGCGCACGCCGGTACCCGCCTCGGCGAGGCCGTCGCCCGCGCCGTCCGGGGCGCCGACGCCGCCGTGGTGTGCGACTACGGCCTCGGTGTGCAACCCGAGGACGTCGTGCCCGTCCTCGACCGCGACCGCCCCGGTACCGTCGTCGTCGATGCCCACGACCTGACGCGGTGGGCCGACCTGCACCCCGACCTGGTCACCCCGAACGCCGGCGAGACCGCCGGCCTGCTCGGTCGCGACCTCGGAGCCGGCTCGGCCCGGGTGCCGGTCGTCGTGGACGCCCGGCAGGAGGTCCTCGCCCGCAGCGGCGCCCGTGCGGCGGTCGTCACCCTCGACCGCGACGGCACCGTCCTGCTCGAGCCCGGCGCGGACCAGGCCTTCCGAACCCGCGCGACGCCGGCGTCGGAGCAGCAGGCATCCGGCGCGGGCGACACGTTCTGTGCCGCCGCCACGGTCGCCCTGGCCGTGCGTGCTCCGCTCCGTGACGCGATCGCGGTGGCGCAGGCCGCCGCCGACGTCGTGGTCCGCGAGGCGGGCACCTCGGTCTGCACCGCCGCGGCCCTGATCGACTCCGTGACGGCCCCCGCCGCGACCGTGGTCGACCACGACGACCTCGCCCTGGCCGTCGACGCCGCCCGTGCCGCCGGCCGTCGCGTGGTCTTCACGAACGGCTGCTTCGACGTCGTGCACCGCGGGCACACCACCTACCTCCGGCAGGCCCGCGAGCTCGGCGACCTGCTCGTGGTCGCCCTCAACGACGACGACTCGGTCCGCCGGCTGAAGGGTCCGGAGCGTCCGATCAACACCGCCGAGGACCGGGCGGGCGTGCTCGCAGCCCTCGCCTGCGTCGACCTCGTGACCGTCTTCGCGACGGACACCCCGATCCCGCTCATCGAGCGCCTGCGCCCCGAGGTCTACGTCAAGGGCGGCGACTACTCCCCCGAGATGCTCGAGGAGACGGGGGTCGTCCGGGCGTACGGCGGTGAGGTCGTGATGGTCGACTACGTGCCGGAGCACTCGACGACCGCGGTCGTGCGGCGCATCCGCGAGGCCACCGCCGCCGCGGCCGCAGCCGCCGGCACGGCTCCGGCGACCGACACCGCGGACTCCACGGCACCCGCCGTCGAGCCCGACCCGGCACCGTGACCGCCGCCCGCTGGTCCGGTGCCTGGGCACGCCCCCGGACGGACGACCGCGGTCCGGCCGAGGTCGACGTCCTGGTGCCGACCGTCGGGCGGCCGGCCGAGCTCGCGACGACGCTCGCCGGGCTCGCGGCACAGACCGACGTCGACCTGCGCCTGGTCCTCAGCGACCAGTCAGCGGGCCAGGACGCCGCCTCCGAACCGGCGGTGGCCGCGATGCTCCGCGTCCTGGAGGCACAGGGCCGTCCCGTCACGCTCCTCGCCCACCCGGAACGGCGTGGTCTGGCGGAACACCGCCAGCACCTCCTCGACCACGCGACCGCTCCCGCGGTGCTCTACCTCGACGACGACGTCTGGCTCGAACCGGGCACCGTCCGCCGGATGCTCGACGCGCTCCGCGACCTGGGGTGCGGCTTCGTCGGCAGCGCCGTCCAGGGCCTGTCGTACCTGGAGGACCGTCGACCGCACGAGACCGCCGTGTTCGAACCGTGGGACGGCCCGGTCGTGCCCGAGGTCGTTCGCCGCGGGACGCCCGGCTTCGACCGGCTGTCGCTGCACAACGCCGCGAACCTGGCACACGTCGCAGCGGAGCTCGACGTCGAGACCGGAGGGTGGGTGCCCTACCGGGTCGCCTGGGTCGGCGCGTGCGTCGTCTACGACCGTGACGCCCTCGAACAGGTGGGGGGCTTCCGGTTCTGGGACGCCCTGCCCCCGCAGCACTCCGGCGAGGACGTCGTCGCGCAGTGGCGGGTGATGGAGCGCTTCGGCGGCGCGGGCATCCTTCCGTCCGGCGCCGTGCACCTCGAGAGCCCGACCACCGTGACCGACCGCCGGGTCGACGCTCCCGACGTCCTGTTCGACGACCACGAGACGAGCGCGCACCGGCGCTGACGTGCTCCGGCGCTGCCCCGCTCCGGCGGAGCAGGACCGGGGCACGTCAGCCCTCGTCGGGGGTCCCCTGCCCCGCGCCCGCGATCGTTGCCGCGTCGATCCCCAGCTCCTGGGACAGGAACCGCCACATCCACGCGAGCGCGACCGCGTTGGTGAGGGTCGGGACGCCCTGCGCGATCTGCGTCGCGACACCGTCGCTGTAGGCCGCGAGTCGCAGCGCCACGACCTCCGGGCCGTCGTCGGTGTGGAACACGCCGTCGGCGAGCCCGCGCTCGACCACACGGACGAGGCACGCCTCCCACACGCGGATCCGTTCGGCGTACTCCGCTGCGACCTCCGGCCGTCGGGCGACGGCGGTCCAGTAGTCCGACCAGATGCGCCAGTGCTGCCGGACCTGCTCGGTGTCGCCGAACAGTGGTCCGACGAGCATGCGGAGTCCGACCACGGGGTCCGGCTCGGCGTCCACCGCGGCGACGATCGCACCGTAGAAGCGCTCCGTCTCGAGCACGACGACCTCGTTGAGGATCTCCGCGACGCTGCCGAAGTGGTAGGTCACCGTGCCGACCGACACGTCCGCCGCCGCCGCGATGTCGCGGAGGCCCGTCGCGCCGACGCCGCGCTGCACGATGACCGCGCGCGCCGCGTCGACGATCATCGCCCGGCGCACCTCCGGACGCTGCCGGACGCGGGAGGCCCCGGTCACGCCGACGTCCTCGGGACCTCGTCGGTGAAGGTGTGCTCGGCGACGAGCACCTCGGGCGCTCCGGTCGCGCCGTCGCGGGCCCAGGCGCGCACGGTGTTCACCAGGTGGAAGGCGTCGGCCGTCGCGGTCACGTCCGACGTCGTCTCGACCCGTGCCGCCCAATCCGGCTGGTCGAGCCCGATCGCCCAGCGCGAGGTGGCACGAGCGCTCGTCGGGTCGTCCTGTCGGATCCGGTACGTCTCGCGCGCGTCCTCGGTGAAGACGAGCCCGTCCGGGTAGACGCGGCCGCCGCCGTACCCCGGGTCGACGTCGAGGGTCCACTCGCCGGTCTCCACGTCGTGCGTGACGGTCCGCTGCGGTAGCGGGTCGACGGGCGAGGTCCGCTCGATCGCGAGGGGGGTCGACCGGACCGGCTCCTCGAACCGCACACCGTCGTCCGTCGCCCTCGTCCACGTGGGCAGGGTGACCGACGACGTCGCCGGGTCGAGCGTCACGGTCGCCGCGGCACCGTGCGGCCAGACCCATGGCCAGTACGACGAGGACACCGCGAGCCGCACCCGGTGGCCCGCGGCGAAGCGGTGTCCGGTCGAGACGAGCCGGACGTCCAGCTCGGTCGGCACGCCGGGCTCGAGCGGGTCGGCACGGTCGGCTCCGGCCCGCTTCGCGGCGTTGCACACGCCGCGGGTCACGAGTGTGGAGGACCCGTCCGGCGCGACGTCGCACAGCCGGACCGTGAGCGTCGCCCGCGGGAGGTCGCTCGTCACGGTGAGGCGCACCGTGACGTTGCCGAGGACGTCGAACGCCTCGTCGACGGGCAGGTCGAAGCACACCGAGCGGCCGTCCTCGGCGCGCTGGTCCGGCGGCAGGTCGGTGGCGTTGCCGAACGGGAAGAACCGACCGGCGTCGACCCCGGTGTGCTGCGGCGACCGCACGACCACCGGGCCGTCCCCACCACCGCGCAGCAGGTCGAGGGGGACCGTGCGGTCGGCGGAGGCGGTCGACGGCCAGGCCTCGGCGGCGACCCACCGGCCCCGGCGCTCGGCGTAGTGGGTGGCGGGGGCCTCGCCCTCGTTGATCCAGGCGCGGAGGGCCGGGTCGTCCTCGACCCCGGTGTCGACGTCCTGCAACCACCGGTCCCACCACCGGAGCGTCTCCTGCAGGAACCCGATGGACGGCCCCGGCGCGAGACCGCGGTCCGGGTACTGGTGCGACCACGGACCGACGATGCCCTTCACCGGTGCGTCGACGTGCTCCACCAGGCGGAGCACGGCGTCCCGGTAGGGGTCCGCCCACCCGCCGACCGCGAGCACCGCTGCCCGGATCGCCGAGTGGTCCTCACCCGCGCTGCCGTGCCGCCAGTAGTCGTCGCGCTCCTGGTGCGACAGCCACACGGGGGTCATCGGCCGGTTCCGGTCCAGCCGTGCCCGCCACCGGTCGACCCAGTCCGGCCCGACGACCTCGGGACGCGGCGGTCGCGAGTTGAAGGCGAACATGGTGGCGCCCCAGGCCGTCATGTCGATGCCGAGGACCGCACCGCCGACGTAGTGCACGTCGTTGTCGTACCGGTCGTCGGTCGAGCACACCGTGACGATCGCCCGCAGGGCCGCCGGGGCCCGTGCGGCGAGCTGCAGCGCGTTGAAGCCACCCCACGAGATGCCGAACATCCCGACCGCACCCGAGGACCACGGCTGCGCGGCGAGCCACGCGATGACCGCCTCGCCGTCACGGAGCTCCTGCTCGCTGTACTCGTCGTCGAAGAAGCCGTCCGACGACCCCGTGCCGCGGATGTCGACCCGGACCGACGCGTACCCGTGCTGCGCGTACCAGGGGTGCCGTTCGGAGTCGCGGGGGGCGGTCCAGTCGTCGAGCCGGTACGGCAGGTACTCCAGGAGCACCGGCAGCGGTCCGTCGGGGTCGGCGGGAGCCCAGGTGCGCGCGTGCAGCCGGACGCCGTCGGGCATCGGGATCCACTCGTCCCGGACCGTGACGCCCTCGGGCAGCCGCAGGTCGGGACCGATCGCGGTCAGGTGCGGGGTGCTCATGCGTCCTCCCAGTTCCTCGTGCGGTGTCCGTCGCCGTGGTCCGTCCAGCCCGGGGCGTCCCGCCAGCGCTGCACGCCGTCGCCGACGTCGGGGAGCTCGGTCTGCCCCGGTTCGAGCGTCGCCCGCAGCAGGGTGCGCGTGTACGGGTGGTTCGTCCCGGTGAAGACGCGCTCGGTCGGACCGACCTCGACGATGCGCCCGCCGGTCATCACCGCCACCCGGTCGGCGACGCCCCGCACGACGGCGAGGTCGTGGCTGATGAACAGGCAGCTCAGCCCGCGCTCGCGGCGGAGGTCGTCGAGCAGCGCGAGGATGCCGGCCTGGACCTGCACGTCCAGCGCCGTGGTGATCTCGTCGGCGATCACGAGCCGGGGCTCGGCTGCCAGAGCGCGGGCGATGCCCACGCGCTGCCGTTGTCCGCCGGACAGCTGCGCCGGCAGCCGGTCGGCGTACTCCGGGCCGAGTCCGACCTGCGTGAGGAGTTCGCCGACGCGCGCCCGCGAGGAGCTCCCGGTGAACAGCCGGAGCGGCCGACCGACGGCGGCACCGACGGTGCGACGGGGGTTGAGCGAGGTGTCGGCGTTCTGGAACACGAGCTGCACGGCACGTCGGAGCTCCTGCGACCGCGCCGCGACCTGTTCGCGGAGGTCACCGCGCACCGTGCCGTCGTCGTAGGTGAACGAGCCCGACTCGGCGGGCACGAGGCCGGCGAGGGTCGTCGCGAGCGTGGACTTCCCGCTGCCCGACTCCCCCACGACCGCGAGGGTCTCGCGCGGCGCGATGGCGAACGAGACACCGTCGACGGCGGCCGGCAGGCCGCGTCGGTACCGGACCACCAGGTCCTGGGCGTCGACGACGGGGCGCTCGACCGCCGGCTCGACCGGCGACCCGGGAGGCGCGCTGCCGGTCGCGGTGTCGGCGACCGTCCCGGGGACGCGCGCGTCGCGCCGGGGGCGGTCCGCGCCTCCCGTCCGGCGCTGCTCCGGCCGTCGCTGCTCCGGCCGTCGCTGCTCCGGCCGTCGGCCGTCCGGTACCGCGGCGAGCAACGCGCGGGTGTACTCGTGCTGCGGCGCGGCGAAGAGCGCCGCCGTCGCGGCGTGCTCGACGACCTCACCGGCGCGCATGACGGCGATCTCGTCCGCCATCGCGGACACCACCCCGAGGTCGTGGCTCACGAGCAGCACGGCCATGCCGAGCTCGCGGCCCAGATCGGCGACGAGGTCGAGGACGGCCGCCTGCGTGACCACGTCCAGCGCGGTCGTCGGTTCGTCGAGCACCAGGACGCGCGGGCGCGCGGCGACCGCCATGGCGATGGCGACGCGCTGCTGCTGCCCACCGGAGAGCTGGTGCGGGAAGCGCCGGACGATGGTGTCGGGGTCGGGGAGCCGGACGAGCCGCAGGAGCTCCACGACGCGGTCGGGCCCGTCGGGCTCGCCGTGTGCGCGCAGGGCCTCGCGGACCTGTTCCCCGACGCGCATCGACGGGGTGAGCGCCTGCCCGGCGTTCTGCGCCACCACCGAGGCCGTCCCGCCCCGCAGCGCCCGACGCCCCGCGGCCGAGAGGGCGAAGACGTCCTGACCGTCGACGAGGACGCGGCCGTCGGTGATGCGCGACCCGGCGCGCAGGTGTGCGAGCAGGGTGCGGGCCACGGTGGACTTGCCGCTGCCCGACTCACCGACGAGGCCGAGCGTGCGACCAGCGGCGACGCTGAAGGACACGCCGCGTACGACGGGCACCGTGCGACGCCCGGCGGCGTAGGACACGGCGAGGTCCTCGACGCGCACGAGCGGCCGCTGCTCGGGCTCCCCCGCCTGCGGGCGGTGGACGGTCTGCTGGTCGGTCATGCGCCCGCTCCCTGCTGTGCGCGGTCGACGCCGAGCGACTTGGCCAGCCCGTCGGCGGCGAGGTTGAGGCCGACGACGAGCGTCGCCAGCGCCACGATCGGCGCGAGGGTGCCGAGCGGCACCACGGTCAGCGCCGTCCGGTTCTCCTGCACCATGAGCCCCCAGTCGGGCGTCGGTGGGTTCGCCCCGAAGCCGAGGAAGGACAGCGACGCGACGAGCAGGACGATCCAGGACGCCCGCATGGCGAACTCGACGAGGACGACGTCGAGCACGTTCGGCAGGATCTCACGGAACACGATCGACACGGCGCGCTCGCCGCGGGCGCGGGCCGCGGTGACGTAGTCCTGCGTGATCACCGTCCGCGCGGCACCACGGACGACGCGGGTGACGGCGGGTGCGTAGACGACGGTCACCGCGAGCACGATGACCCAGAGTCCGGCGTCGAAGACGGTCACGACGACGAGGAGCGCGAGGATCGAGGGCACGCTGAGCAGCGCGTCGACCACGCGCATGACGACCTCGTCGAACCAGTTGTCCGCGTACGCCGTGACGCAGCCGACCACGGTACCGACGGCGACGGCGATGGTGGTGGCGAGGAAGGTCACGAGCAGCGCGTACCGGCCGCCGTTGAGCGTGCGCGACAGCAGGTCGCGTCCGTACTGGTCCGTGCCGAGCCAGTGGGCCCAACTCGGGCCGGCGAGCACGTCCGTGGCGTCCGTCGCGACGGGGTCGTGTCCGGCGATGACGGGCGCGAGCACCGCCAGCACGAGGTGCACGGCGATGAACGCGAGGCCGACGCCGAGTGCCGTCGAGCTGCGGAACGGCGCGACGGCCGCGCCGAGGACGCTGCGGGAGCGTGGGGCGACGGCGGTCATGCGTGGGCCTTCCGTGTGCTGCGGACCGGGCGGGTCCGGGTGCGGCGTTGCCGCGTGCGGAGCTTCGGGTCGAGTGCGAGGGCGACGAGGTCGGCCGCGAGGTTGCAGACGACGTAGACGAGGGCGCTCAGCAGCGCGATCGCCTCGATGGTCGGCAGGTCGCGGTTCGAGACCGACTCGAGCATGAGCTTGCCCATGCCCGGGTAGTTGAAGACGTTCTCCACGACCACCACCCCGCCGAGCAGCCAGGCGACGTTGAGCGCGATGACGTTGAGCGTCGGCAGCAGCGCGCTCGGCAGTGCGTGCTTCCACACCACCCTGCGCATCGTCAGGCCCTTGAGCTCGGCGGTGGTCACGAACTCGGACGCCATCACGTCGATGGTCGACGAGCGCGCGGTGCGGAGGATGTACGCCGCCATCGCGAGCGTCAGCACGACGATCGGCAGCCAGACGGTCGGCAGGAGCTCCGCGACGGTGGCGTCGCTCCCGCGGAGCACGACGGCCGGGAACACCGGCAGGCCGATCGCGAACAGCAGCACGAGGACGGTCGCGACCATGAACTCGGGGACGCTCATCACGAGGAGGCTGACGGTCGAGACGACCCGGTCGGTCGCACGACCGCGGCGGACACCCGCGAGCACGCCGAGCGCGAGCGACAGCGTCACGCCGACCAGCATCGCCGGGAGGGCGATGAGCATGCTGTTCCGGAACGCCGTGAGGAGCGTCGGCGCCACCGGCTCGCCGCTGACGAGCGACGTGCCGAAGTCGCCGTGTGCGGCGCCGGCGAGCCACTGCAGGTACCGGAGCCAGACGTTCTCGTCGAGCCCGAGGGTCGCCCGGAGCTGCTGGACCGCCTCGGGCGTGGCGTTCTGCCCGAGCAGCTGCTGCGCGACGTCGCCGGGCAGCGCCTGCACCGCGAGGAACACGAACAGTGACGCGAGGACCACCGTCAGCACGGCGATGCCGAGTCGACGGAGGGCGGGGACGAGGACGTTCATCGGCGCAGTCCGATCCGGAGCCAGTCGAACTCGAAGCCGTACTCCGAGTAGTTGACGACGTCGCGGGACAGCCCGACCAGGCGGTCCCCGAACATCGGGGTCATGTCGGCGCCGTCCTCGACGACGAGCCGCTGCGCGTCCTGGTAGAGCGTCCGGCGCTTCGCGTCGTCCATCTCGGCGCGGGCGTCGTCGAGGAGCGTGTCGAAGGTCGGGTTCGACCAGGCGCTCTCGTTGTAGGAGGATCCGGTGCGGAAGATCTGGTTGAGCAGCTGGTCGATCGGTCGCCCGGTGAACCAGTAGCTCACCATGAGCGGCTTCTGCATCCAGATCTGGGTGTAGTAGGAGTCGGCGCTCGCGTTCCGGATCGTCAGCCGGATGCCGGCGTCGGCGACCGCGTCGCGGTAGGCCACCGCCATCGGGGTGAAGACCGACTCGTAGGACGACGTGTAGATGGACGTGCGGAGTCCCTCGGCACCGGCGGCCCGGAGCAGTGCGCGCGCCTTGTCCGGGTCGTGTTCGCGGTGCTCGTCGACGAAGGCGGCGAGCTGCGGAGGCACCGGGTTGTCCCAGCCGGGCGCCCCCGTGCCCTGCAGGGCCGTGTCGACGATCGTCCGCGGGTCGTACGCGAGCTTCATCGCCTGTCGGACCCTCGGGTCGGCGAACTCGTCGCTCGTCGCGAGCATCGGGATCGTGTACCACTGCGCGTTCGTGGAGCGGGCGATCGTCGCGCGGTCCGAGGCCGCGACGACCCGGGCGGTGGCGAAGTCGAGGTTCGTCTGCGAGATGAGGTCGACCTGGCCCGCGAGCAGGGCGTTGACGCGCGCGGTGGTGTCCTGGACGGAGAAGAAGTCGATGCCGTCGAGCGTCGGGCGGCCCGCGAAGTGGTCCTCGAACGCCTCGACGCTCCCGGCACCGGCGGGCGTGAAGGACGAGAGGCGGAAGGGACCGGTGCCGATGCCCGTCCGGCCGATGTCCGCGACGGCGCCCGCCGGCACGATGTAGCACTGGTAGGCGGTGAGCAGCGACGGGAACTCGGCGTTCGGCTTCGTGAGCGCGAACCGGAGCGTGTACGGGTCGACCGCGGTCATCGACGAGGCGTCCATGACCTCACCGAGGACCCCGGCCTGCGGCGACGCGGTCGCCTCGTCGAGGATGTGCCGGATGCTCGCGATCGCGTCGTCCGCGGTGAACCGTGCGCCGTCGTGGAAGCGCACGCCACGCCGGAGACGGAACGTCCACTCGGTGCCGTCGGCGTTCGCGGACCACTCCTCGGCCAGGTCGGGCACGGTCGTCCCCTGCTCGTCGAGCCTGACCAGCCGGTTGTACAGGGCGCCGAGGTACTCGTAGGCGGACAGCGAGCTGGCCGAGTCGAGTGTCTCCGCGGCGGAGGCAGCGGGGCGTGCCACCCGGAGCCGTCCCCCCGCTCGGGTCGCGCCGGTCGCGGCGGCCTCGGGCAGCGCCGCGGTGCCGGCTGCCGCGCCGGAGCTGCACCCGGTGAGCGTGAGCAGGCCGAGCCCGGCCAGCCCGGCGGCACCGGTCAGCAGTGTGCGCCGGCTGGGACCGCGGACGTCGCGGTCGTCGTGGACGATGGGTTGCATTCGGGGTGACCCCTCCTGGTAATCGTTCCGGTGAACGATAGAGGGAGCCGGCTCGGAGCGCGAGCCCCGCTCCTCGGCCCGACGGCCGCTCGGCGCCCCCTCGATGCCCGTGGGCGCACCGATCCGAGGGCATCGGTACGCTGGTGACGACGCGCTCCAGTGTTTACCGATCCGTTACACGGCGGGTCCGCGGGAGCGCCGGACCGAGCGGGAAGGCGGGAAGCCGCCGCACCGAGACGAGGAGCTTCCATGGCGACGTTCACCCGGGGCTTCGGCGGCCGCCGCGACGACCGCGACGACCCGCGCATCCCGCCCGGACAGACCCTCGTGCGCGACTGGCCGGTGCTCTCCGCCGGGGCCACCCCCGACATCGAGCCGGCCGACTGGAGCTTCTCCGTCCGCACCGAGACGGGGCTCCGCACCTGGACCTGGGACGAGGTGCACGCCCTCGGCGTCGAGGACGTCACCGTCGACATCCACTGCGTCACCCACTGGACGAAGCTCGACATGCCCTGGCGTGGCGTCTCCCTCGACCGCCTGTTCGCGGACGTCGAGACCTCGCTCGACTTCTGCACGGTGCACAGCTTCGGGGGCTACACGACCAACGTGCCACGCGCCGAGCTGCTCGGTGGACGGTCGTGGATCGCCTTCGAGGCCGACGGCGCGCCCCTCACCCCCGAGCACGGTGGCCCGGCCCGCCTGCTCGTGCCCCACCTGTACTTCTGGAAGAGCGCGAAGTGGGTGCGCGGCATCGTGATGCAGGCCGAGGACGAGCCGGGCTTCTGGGAGAACGCCGGCTACAACATGCACGGCGACCCCTGGAAGGAGGAGCGGTACTGGTGAGCGGTCCCTCCCCCGTCGACGGCCTGGAGGCGCGGACCGCCCCGAGCGCGTCGGCCCCCGCCCGCAGACGGCCGGCCTGGCACGCCGCCACGGTCGCCTCCGTCGCACCGGAGACCCCGGTGGCGCGCCGCATCGTCCTCGACGTCCCGACCTGGCCGGGCAACGACCCGGGGCAGCACCTCGACCTGCGCCTCACCGCCGAGGACGGCTACCAGGCGTCGCGCTCCTACTCGATCGCCTCGTCCGGTGCGGGCACCCGGGTGACGCTCGCGGTCGACCGGGTCGAGGGCGGCGAGGTCTCCCCGTTCCTGGTCGACGCGATCGAGGTCGGCGACGCCCTCGACGTGCACGGGCCTCTCGGCGGGTGGTTCGTGTGGCGACCCGGCGCGTCGACGAGGCCCGTGCAGCTGATCGCCGGCGGGTCGGGCATCGTCCCACTGCTCCCGATGGTCACCGCGCACGCCGAGGCCGCCGACCGGACGCCGTTCCGGTTGCTGTACGCCACCCGCACGCCGGAGGACGTGTTCTTCCGCGAGGAGCTCGCGGACGCCCTGCGCGCGGCCGCGCCGCTCGAGGTCACGCACGTGTACAGCCGGCGCGCTCCGGAGGGGTCCGACGAACCCGTGGGGCGTCTCACACGGGAGCGACTCGACCGGGCCGTCCTGCCGCCCGGGTCCGGAGCGCTCGTGTACGTCTGCGGGTCGACGCCGTTCGTCGAGCAGGTGCTGCGGTGGCTCGGCGAGCTCGGCCACGACCTGTCCGACGTCCGAGCAGAGCGCTTCGGCGGCGCGTGACAGTCCTGGTCGTCCCGGTTCTCCGAGGAGACCGGGCCTGAGACGACGAAGGCCCTGGTCGGTGACCAGGGCCTTCGTGTTCCGAGCGGATGACGAGATTCGAACTCGCGACCCTCACCTTGGCAAGGTGATGCGCTACCACTGCGCCACATCCGCGTACACCCACACTCTACCCCGAACCGTTCCCGCGACCGAGATCCACGGCGCAGCCGGGCGCGTCGCACGCACCGTCGATCGCCGTCGGGTGCGGGATTGCGGGAAACCGCAAGCCTCGGGCGCCGACCGATCCGAGCCGCCGTCGGCTCCGGATGCTTCCTCGGTGCCCCGAGTCCGTCCGGGCAGGGCGCCGGGGGCCACCCACCCCTCGTCCGGCCGATCGCGGCGACCCGAACCCTGCGAGCGGCCGGACGGTCCCGGACTCCCAGGCCGACCGGGTTCACTCGGGGCATGAGCTACGTGCACGACAACCCCGGTGGCACCGAGGCACACGGTGTGGACCTGATCGACGGCGACTCGCCGGCCGTCCGCATCCTCGTGCACGGCAACCTGCCGACGACCATCGAGCACGAGGGTCGCACCTGGCTCGCCACGGGCGACGCGCACGACGACGGCGACCCGTCCGCTCCCCCGATCGCGATCTACCGTCCGGTCTGACGAGCACCGTCCGCGCCCGTCGTCGGGCTGGCGTGTCCTGTCAGGCGGGCGTCTTCCGTCAGCCCGGCGCTGTCGCAGCTGCCTGGCTCAGCAGGGCGACCACCGTCAGGTACAGCCCGGAGGAGAGGACCGCCCCGGGCAGCAGGGCGACGACGGCGACCGGGATCGCCCACAGCTGGTGCGCCCCGGGGTTCCCGTCAGGTGGCGTGCTCGCCATGGCGGCGAACGAGGACGCGGAGACGAGCACCGCGAACGCCGCCGTCATGCAGACGATCGGCCACGACCGGTAGCCGCCGGAGAACATCGGGACGAGGAGCGGCAGGAAGAACATCGCCGGAGCAGCGGTGAAGCCGATGCGGGAGACGATCCGGTAGGTCCGTCGGTCCCGGTCGGTGCCTGGATCGCGACGCTGGTCGCCCTTCATCTGTTCCCCCTCCGTTGGCGGTACCAACACGGTGCGCGCCGCGCTCCGCGTGTCCGTACACCGGGACAGCACATCGCCCGGCTGAACGCGCCGTCCGACGTTCCGCAGCCCGCGTCGCGACGCCGGTCACCGGGCAGCCGGGAACTCCTCGTCGCGGAGATGCGAAGCGTCACCTACCGCGCAGGTGGACACGCCCGAGATGCTGTACCGGGCCGGGCGCGCGTCGTAACCGATCGAAGTGACCGGGCCGCCCTTGCCGCGGATACCGAGTACGGGGTCGTCGCCATCGGTCCGAGTATCGAAGAATTCGATACCCTCGTCCTTCCAAACGTCCTTCACAGCATCGATGTCCGCCTGTTGGCCTTCCGCCGCGGCCGTTCGTTCCATGATGAAGACGTACCGCACGCGCTCCGGCGCATCGCCACACGGCTCCACGGCGGGGCCCCGGTAGACCTGCCAACTGCCGCCGACCGCGGCGGTCGAGCGCTCGACCACGTCGACGACGGTCTTCTTGGCAACCGATGGGTTTGCACTACCGCCGTCAGAACTTGTGCTGCGAGCGCAGCTGGTCAGTGTCGTCGACAAGACTGCGACCACGGCGATTGCGGTGCTCCTTCGGGCCAGACGCCCCGTGCGCGTCGTCGTCACGTCGTGCGGCCGCGTCAGCCCGCGCCGCGGAGATCGTCGACATCCCCGTCGAAGCACACCGACTCGCCGGTCACGCTGTAGCGCTGAGGGAAGGCGTTGAACCCGATCGAGGTCACCGGGCCCCCGCTACCTCGAACGCCGAGGAGGGGATCCGCCGATCCGCTCTCGAAGCGCTCGACGGCAATACCCTGATCCTTCCAGGCCTGCTCGACCCGTTCGACATCAGCGGCCGGGTCGACTCCGTCCAGCGCCTTCCGCTCGACGATGTAGCTCCAACGAGCTCCAGACCCAGCGCCGGGACGGTCGCAGCTCTCTGCCGCTGGACCGCTGTACACGTTCCAGTCGCCGCCGATCGACTTCGTCGTGTGCTCGACCACATCGACGATCGACTTCTTTGCCTCGGACGGTTTCATGCTCTCTCCTCCGGGGTCAGCGCTGCATGCTGACAGGATCGACGTGGTCGCCAGCAGCACGACGACGACGTTGCGCAGTCTGCCGCTGACGCGGGCCGGTTCGTGTGGTTTCAAAGGGTCCACTGCGGGTTCTCCAGAAGGGACTGCTGGAACTGTGTCGGGCCGAGGTCCTTGCGCTTCGTCAAGTCCTCCGGATGTCCGGTGGTCGCGAAGGCGATGTTCTGCAGGGATTCGGTGTTCTGGTCGAGATAACCGCGCTTCGACTCCGTGAGCGTTCCGTGGTCTTCCACCGGGTTGAGGCCCTCGGTGCCGTCAGCTCCGAACACGGTGGCGTCGAAGTCCGGATCCGTGGGGTCTTGGCCGTGCTCGGCGCTCAAGCGACCGGTCCAGGCCCACTGGTCCCCCTTCTCCGGGTCGATCAGCCAGACATCGCGTGCCTGAGCGGCGTACACATGGCCGGCGTTCAGGTCGTCCGCGTTGTCGACCGAGTTCGGCAGCCCGGCTGAACCGATGGACGTGAAGGTGTCCACGTGGATGCCCTCCTGAGTCAGGCCGTACGCTGAAGCGGTCGTGCCGTAGGAATGCGC
This sequence comes from Curtobacterium uvaldense, assembly GCF_028307415.1. NCBI lineage: Bacteria > Bacillati > Actinomycetota > Actinomycetes > Micrococcales > Microbacteriaceae > Curtobacterium > Curtobacterium uvaldense. The sequence continues at coordinate 38,802 of NZ_JAQMHU010000008.1, forward strand.
GACCACGTTCGTCGTCGGCATGTCTCCGGCGCGGACCGCGTCGAGACCCTTGATCGAAGCGGCGAGGTTGTCACCGCCCGGTTTGGCGTAGTCGCTCCCGAGCACGCCGAAGTCGAGCTTGCCGCTGATCACGGGCTGCGGGGGCGTCTCGTACTCGATCCACCCGATGACGGCCCGGTCTGCAGGTCCGAGCCCTTCCTGCGCGTCGTAGAGGTGTTGCGCACCCTCGGTCCACCCCACCATGTCCTTCGCGGTGGTGCCCATTCCGGGAACGGCCCACGTGACGTTCTGCGCCGTGTCGAGGTCCCCGATCGAGACAGCAGCCAGCGGTGGGCGGTCGTCGGTCAGCGCCATCACGAATCGCCGCCCCTTCGTCTCGTCACTCGGTCGACTCGCGGTCTCGATCGCGCGCAGGGCCTCGAGGTTCTCCGACGCCCGACCCCAAGCCGTCCCGTTGTCGTACGCGATCGTCGACTGCAGCGCCTCCACCTCCTGCTCAGCCTCGGTGATCCGGGCGTCGAGCACGGTGCGGTTCGCCGTGTCGCGAGCCCAGTAGGCGACACCCTCGAGGTTACCGAGGCGAGCGAGTACCGGCAGGGGCAGCGCTCGGACGTCCTGCCTGCGGGAGGACGACCATCCGAGCTGTGCCCAGAGTGCCGCGACCTCGCTCGCGGTCAGGTCTGGATCGAGCATCTGCTGCAGCGCCGGAGGCAGGTCGGCCGGTGCTGCGATGTCGAGTGTCGCGTTCGAGAGCTCGCCGGAACCACCGGCCCGGTCGAAGGCGTCGGCGATCCGCTCGAGCCACGCTGCATCCTCGCGGTTCTCGTCGAGCAGCCGGTCCGCACCCGCCAAGAACGACGCGCTCGCGATGCGCACCCAGCCACAGCTCCCGGTGAAGCCGTGCCACGCGGTCCGCAGCGTCGTGAGCTTCTCCTCCGCGGCGCGATCTGCGGCGCGGCTGTCGCTCGCGAAGGACCGGAGCGAACCGGGGACAGCTGAGCTCGTCCCCTCTGCCGTCCCGCCACCGGTGCGGGTCCGACCCCGCGCCGAGAATGCCACAGTGATGGTCGGCGCAGCGATCGGCGTCTCCGACGGCTTGAAGTCGAAGACACCGAGCGACGGACTCCCGCGCAATCCGAGCGGATCGGCCGCGACCTGGCGGTCCCGCTCGTCCTGCCGGAGCTGCCACGCCGCGAGCTGCTCACGGCGTTGCCGTTCCTGCTCCGCTGCAGCGGTGGCCTCGGTCACCTGTTCGACGAGGTCGTCGAGCGCGGACGTGAGCTTCGGCCGGTCGTCGGCTTCGATCTGCACCGACTCCTCGAAGCGCTTCGCGTACGCGCCGCGGAAGTCGTCCAGGGCTGATTCGGCGGCGCTCCGACGCGCTGCCCCCTGCCCGCGCAGGCGATCGGCGGCCGCGCTGGCTGCCCTGACGACGGCATTCGCCGCCGCTTCGTCGTACTGGATGTCCCCCATGCGCTCCCCCTTGCGGGTCCACTGTACGCAGATCGGCCCGGGACGTGCGGGCCCACCCGCACGTGTGCGCACCTCGATGTGCCTTTTGTACGGGCTCTCGTCGCGACGCAGACTCCTCGGACGCACCTTCGCAGGCCCACCCGTCAGGAACCCGCCGCGAGCCGCCCGCGGCCGCAACAGAACAGGAGCAGCCCATGCCCACCATCGCCATCATCGGAGCCGGCCCCGGCCTCGGTCTCGCCATCGCCCGGACGTTCGGCCACGAGGGCTTCTCCGTCGCGCTGGTCTCCCGCACCCAGGAGAAGCTCGACCGGCTCGCCGCGCAGCTCGGTGAGGAAGGCATCACCGCTGCCGGGTTCGCCGCTGACGTCACGGACCGGCCGAGCCTGACCGCAGCGCTCGGGGCTGCGACCGAGCACTTCGGGTCCGTCGACGTGCTGGAGTACTCCCCGGCCGACACCACCGGTGGTGCCCTCGCCCCCGCAGACGTGCGGTCGACCACCCCGGACAACGTGCAGCCGCAGATCGAGTACTCCCTCTACGGCGGGATGTCCGCGGTCGAGGCGGTCCTGCCCGCGATGCGTGCAGCCGGCGCCGGCACGATCATCGTCACCACCGGCGCGGGCTCGGTCCGACCGGCGCCGATGTTCGGCAACGTCACCGTCGGCGGTGCGGCGCTGCGCAACTGGGCGCTCAACCTCGGTGCCGCCCTCGACGCCGACGACACCGGTGTCCACGTCGCGCACGTCGCGATCGGGGTGTGGGTGACCGACAGCAAGCCCGCGGACCACCACGTGCCGAGCCTGTCCCCGTCCGAGATCGCTCCGCGCTACTGGGACCTCCACACCGGACGCTCCACCCACGAGATCGTCATCGAGGGGTAGGCGCATGCGGTCATCCGGCCGGGTGCGTGTCCGCGTCGACGGACCGTGCCCGGCCGACTCCGATCCGCTCGTGCAGCGCCCGGTTCGCGGCGACGGCGGCGTGGTTCTCTGCAGCCCACTGCGCCAGCTGCATCACCGCGACCTGCAACGACCGACCCAGGTCGGTCACGCCGTAGTCCACCCGGGGCGGCATCTCCGCGGGGGCCTGCCGGACCACGAGTCCGTCGCGCTCGAGTGCCTTGAGTGTCACGGTCAGCATCCGCTGCGAGATGCCGGGGATGCTCGCCAGCAGGTCCGAGTAGCGCAGGGTCCGGTCGCCGAGCGTGGTCATCACGAGCACGGTCCACTTGTCACCGGTGCGGTCCAGGACCTCTCGGATGAAGCTGCTGTCCTCCGGCCACGCCACGCACGGACCGGCGAGCACCCGTTCCACGGTCACGGCATCCTCCTCGTCACCGACACCGTACAAGGTGGTCCGGGCACCTTCGTGCGAGCGGAGGACGACGACGAGGCCGCCGTCCTCGCGGTCCCAGGAGGTGCCGATGACGCTGCGCTCGGTTCGACGGCGGTGCGGAAGCGCTTCGAACAGGACCTCGCCGCGCTCCGGGCCGCCGACGAGTTCGTGCTCGTGCTCCCTGCGGGCGCTGCCGCGCACGTCGAAGCAGGCATCGCCTCCGGACTCGGCAAGCGGTGCTGGGCCGTTGGCCCCGTCGACCGGCTCAGGGCACTGCACATCGTCCAGTAGTCGTTCCCGACCGGCCGACGACGGCCACCACCTCGGCGACGGCCACGGGCGATGGAGGGGTGTCGTCGCGGATCCCGTGTTCCGACCGCAGGAACGAGAAAACCCCCGCCGGAGCGGGGGTTCTCGGATGGTGGGCGATACTGGGATCGAACCAGTGACCTCTTCCGTGTCAGGGAAGCGCGCTACCGCTGCGCCAATCGCCCAGAGATCTGCTGACCAGGGTCGTGCAGGATCTTGGAGGGTGTTGCTGGAGGTGGGGACGGGATTCGAACCCGCGTGGACGGCTTTGCAGGCCGCTGCCTAGCCTCTCGGCCACCCCACCATCGAGGTTCACGTCTCCGTGAGTACCCGAACGGTGGGATACCCTCTGGTGAGTCGTGGTCGTCCGGAGACTCCCACACTCGAGCGGATGACGAGATTCGAACTCGCGACCCTCACCTTGGCAAGGTGATGCGCTACCACTGCGCCACATCCGCATTTCGGCGACCCGAGGGCCGCTCCTGTCTCTCCGCTGTCGCGGCGACGAGAAGAACTCTATACGAACCGGACGCCTTCCGCCAAAATCCTCCTCGTTCACCGGGCGTGTCCCCCGCGTTCATGCGGATCGCGGGGCTTTTCGAGTGCCCGTTCTTTCCCATGACGGCCGCAGTGCACTGTGGAAACGGGCGTACCTGGTCGTCGCGGAGCACCAGGTACGCCCGTTCCCATCAGGTACGCCCGTTCTCACCCGGCGCCAGCACGCATCAGCACGAGCGCGAGCAGGAGCACCACGCACGAGCACGACGCACCAGGCACCACGCACGAGCACGACGCACAAGGCACCAGGCACGACGCACGGGCACCGAGGGCACCCGCGCCACACCCGGGTGACGCGCCGTGTTCGGTGCAGGCCCGAACGTCCGCTACTATCGACTGGCACGCAAGTGCAGGGGGCGATTGGCGCAGTTGGTAGCGCGCTTCGTTCACACCGAAGAGGTCATCAGTTCGAGTCTGGTATCGCCCACGTGCCCATTCAGGGCCTGAAGAACACCCGAGCAGAGCCCGGCGCACACGCGTCGGGCTCTTCTCGTTCCTCGGCCCGGACCGTCACGACACACCAGCGAGCAAGGACCCATGACCGACGTCGACCTCGAGTTCTCCCGCGTGCGCGCGGTGCTCGACCGCCCGACCCTCCGGCTGATGTCCCGCCCGACGAGCGCCGCCGTCATCGCGGTGTTCCGCACGGTGTTCGACCGTGACGTGCAGTACGTCCCGGCCGACCGCATGCACCTGCAGGTCGAGGAGCACGTCGCCCGCCTGCAGTCCACCGGTGCCCGCGTGCCCGCGAGCGAACACGGGGAGAACGAGGCCGACGCCCGCCCGAACGGCCGCGCGCTCTGTCGCGACTGGGTGGCGGCGCAGTGGCTGGTCCGCTCGAACTCCCCCGACGGCGACGAGCAGTACTCGCTGACGAGCCACGCCCTCGAGGCACTGAACCTCGTCGACGCCCTGAGCGCCGACCGGGCGCTCATCAGCGAGAGCCGCCTGGCGATGATCGTCGAGGCCGTGCACCGCTGGGCGGCCAGCGCGGAGCCGGACCCGGACGTGCAGGTCCGTCGCATCGACGCCCAGATCGCGGAGCTGCAGGCCGAACGCGAGCGGATCGCCCGCGGCGAGGTCACCGAGGTCGACGACGCACGGATGCACGACGGCTACACGAACGTGGCCGACCTCATCCGGCAGCTGCCCAGCGACTTCAAGCGCGTCGAGGAGGCGGTCGCGACGATGCACCGCTCGATCGTCGAGGACTTCCGGCAGGAGGTCCGTCCGATCGGCGAGATCCTCGACGACTACCTGGCCCGGACGGACGACCTCATGCAGGCGACTCCCGAGGGTCGGGCGTTCGAGGGCGCGTTCGAGCTGCTGCGCGACGACGCCCTGCTGCTCCGGCTCCGGGACGACATCGCGACGATCCTCGCGCACCCCTTCGCCGAGTCCCTCGGGGCGGGCGAGCGCCGGGCGTTCCGCAACACGGTGAGCATCCTGCGCCAGGGCATCGAGGACGTGCTCGCCCAGCGACGCCAGCTCACCGCGACGCTCCGCGACCAGATCGTGGCCCACGACGTCGTCCGCGACCGTGAGCTCGACGCGGTGCTCCGCTCGGTGAACCGCGGGCTCGCCGCGTGGATCGACTCGGGGTCCGCCCGCGACCGCGTCCCGCTCGGACTGCTCCCCGCGACCGCCGAGGTCGGCACCCTGCGCGAGCGCTTCTACGACCCCGACAACGAGGCGGTGCCACCGCCGATCGAGGAGCCCGACGACGACGTCTTCGAGGAACTCGACGTGGAGTCGCTGCGCCGCCACGGCGGACCGCTGCTCGCCGAGCTCCGCGCCGCGCTCCGCAGCGCCCCGGACAGCGTCTCGGCCTTCCACGCGCTGCCGCCCGAGCAGCGCCGTCCGGTCGAGCTCTTCGGCCTCGCGCACCTGCTCACCGGCAACGACGACTTCGAGACCGCCACCCACCTGGTCCCGCACCGCACGGTGCGACCGGACGGCGAGACGGTCACCTTCCGCATGCCCTCGGCGTCCCTGACCGGCGCAGGGGCGGACGACCAGCACGACGACGACAACGGCCTGGAGGCACGGTGAGCGACACCACGACGGCTCCCGTCGACGAGACGGACCCCGAGGGCTCCGACCCCGTCCTCGACGAGCGTCACGACGAGGACGAGGAACGCGACGAGTCGAGCTTCGCCCTCTTCGAGGGCGACGAGGGCCGGCTCGACGAGCCGCAGCGCCGCGCCCTGGTCGCGCTGCTCCGCCACACCTACGTGAGCGCGCGGACGCACGCCGACGAGTGGCGCGCGATCACCGACGGTGAGCACCAGCTCCGGTCGCGGCTGAACGACCTCTTCCTCGAACTGCACGTCGACCGCGACCGCGAGGTCGCCTGGAAGCGCCAGGCACGGTCCGAGAGCCAGCGCCGGGCCTTCCCGACGCTGCTGCGTGACGTGCCGTGGACGCGTGAGGAGACGATCGTCCTCGTCTACCTGCGCATGCGCCTCCGCGCGGACGCCCGGCCGGGCCTCGACCAGGTCGTGGTCGACCGGTCCGAGATCATCGGGCACGTGTCCGGCTTCCTGCCGGCGACCACCGACCGCACCCGGGACGAGTCCCGTGTCGCGAAGGCCGTCGAGCGACTCGTGACCGCGCGCATCCTCATCCGCACGACCGATCCCGACCGCTTCCGCGTGGCCAGTGTCGTCGAGGTCCTGCTCCCCCTGGAGCAGCTCCGCGAACTGGACCGGTGGCTGCGCGACGCGACCACCGACGGCGGTGCGCCGACCGACGGAGCCGTGACGGGCCTCCCGGCCGAGCCGACCGACCCCGACGACGAAGGCGAGACGGACGCATGACCGACACCGCGATCGACACCGGCGCCCTGCCGGCGCTCTTCGACACCGTCGCGCAGTGGCGGGCGGAGTCGATGCAGGTCGTCAACTGGGGCGGCTTCCACGGCCACCGTCAGGTCGAGCTGTCCGGGACCGCGACGCTGATCTCGGGCGCCTCCGGCACCGGCAAGTCGACCCTGATGGACGCTTACCTGGCCGTCATGATGCCGTCCGACGTGCCGTTCAACGGCGCCTCGAACGACGCGACCACCGGGCGTGCGCGGAGCGCCGACCAGCGGAACCTGCTCACGTACCTGCGCGGCAAGGTGGACACCCGCCGCGACCCGGAGACGGGCGCCCTGCGCGACGTGAACCTGCGCGGCGACGACCAGACCACCTGGGGCGCCGTCGCCGTGACCTTCCGGAACGACGACGAGCGGCGCTTCACGGTGCTGCGGGCGTACCTCGTGCCGAAGCGGGCGCGGGGCGTCGGCGACATCCAGATGACCATGGCGACGGTCGACGACACGTTCGACCTCCGCCGGCTCGAGGACTTCGTGCCGTCGCGCTTCCACCACCTCGAGCTGACCGGACGTGTGCCGGGGCTCGTCGTGCGGGACACCTACCAGGAGCTCGCGTACACGCTCCAGACCCGGCTCGGGATCGGCGACTCCGGTGGCGGCAACCGAGCCATGCGCCTGCTCGCGCGGATCCAGGCCGGGCAGCACCTGCCCACGGTCGACGCGCTCTACAAGTCGCTCGTGCTCGAGACCCCGGGGACGTACGAGGCGGCCGACCGCGCCCTCGCGCACTTCTCCGCGCTCGACGAGGCGTACGAGGCGATGGACACCGAGGAGCGCAAGGTCCGCATCCTCTCCCCCATCGTCGAGCTGTACGACGAGATCGCCCGGTCGAGGGCCGCGGCGGACGCCCTGGACGGCATCGCCACCGGCGCCGAGGTCTCGCCGTTCGCGCACTGGACGGCATCGCGGAAGCGTGCCCTGCTCGACGCCGAGGTCGAACGCAACGCACGCGAGCGCACCGCAGCCCGGGCCGACGTCGCTGCGACCGAGGCCCGGCACGCCGCCGTCGAGGTCGAGCTCCGCGAGGCGGAGGGACGCCTCCGTGACCAGGGCGGCAACGCCCTCGCGCAGCTCGAGGACCGCATCGACCGCCGGACCCGGGAGCGCGACGCGGTCGCCCGGGCGCGCGCGACCTTCGAGGAGCGCACCACCGCGCTCGGACTGACGCTCACCTCCGAGCGCACGTTCACCGAGGCGCAGGCGGCGTCGCACGCGTTCCTCGGGTCGTACGCGACGGCACGCGCCGAGCTCGACGACCGTCGGGATGCCCTGACGCGCGAGGAGTACCCGCTCCTCGACCGCGAGCGGACCCTGCGCCAGGAGCGCCGGTCACTCGAGCACCGGCAGGGCGCGATGCCGCTGCCGATGCACGAGGCGCGGTTGGCGATGGCCCGGGCTGCCGGCATCTCCCCCGACGCGCTGCCGTTCGTCGCCGAGCTGCTCGACGTGCTCCCGGCCGAGGAGCACTGGCGGACGGCCATCGAGTCCGTGCTGGCGCCCGTCGCGCGCACGCTCCTCGTCGACGAGGACCAGCTGTCGTCCTTCAGCGAGGCGATAGACGCGCTCCAGCTCCCGGTCCGCGTGCAGTTCGAGGGCGTGCCCACCGGCCCGCACCTCGACCTCGACGGCGACCCGGCGATGGTCTCCGGCAAGCTGACCATCAAGGACTCCCCGTTCAGCACCTGGGTCCGCGAACGCATCGAGTCCGACCGGATCGACGCGCGGTGCGTCGACTCCGCCGCGGAGCTCGGCGGTGGCGGCCGCCGCGTGACCCCGTCCGGTCAACTCCGGGACGGCCGTCGCGGCGCGCACGGCGACCGACGCCAGTCGAACGTCATCGGCTTCACGAACGAGGCCCGGATGGCCTCCGTCGAGCGGGAGCTCGCCGCGATCGCGCAGGACCTCGCGACGCTCGAGGCCCGACGCACCGACGTCGCGCAGGACATCGCGACCCTCGACGCCCTGCGCGCCGCACACCAGCAGGTCGTCGACACCACCTGGGACGGCATCGACGTCGCCGGGCTCGACGAGTCCCTGGCGCGGCTCGACGCCGAGCGACAGGCGCTGCTCGCGGCCGACGACGGGCTCCGGACCCTGCGCGAGTCGGTCGCCCGGCTCCGTCGTGCCCTGGACGAAGCCGCCGACCGTCGAGCCGGTGCACGGCTCTCCGTCACGCGGCTCGAGGAACGCCACGCGGTGCTCGTCGACGGCCAGGACGCCGCGGCCGAGATCCTCGCCCGCTTCGAGGACACCCCGGAGTCGCTGCCGGACGACGAGCAGTCCCGGCTGCTCGCCGAGACGTTCGAGGAGGTCGGCGCCCCGGACGGCATCGACGGGTTCGACGACGCCGCGCGCCGACTGCGACGCCGGCTCGAGGAACGGCTCGCGCAGGCGCTCGACGGCGCCGCGGCCGCCTCGACCGCGCTCACGCTGACGTTCCAGCGGTACCAGGACGCCTGGCCCGACCCGAACCTCGGCACCGGTGTCGCGTCGTACCCGGACTACCACGCGATCCTCGACCAGATCCTCGCGACCGGGTTGCACGCGCGCCGCAGCGAGTGGCGTCGGCGGCTGTCGCAGTGGAGCGGCGAGGACCTCGTCCCGCTCGCCGGTGCCTTCGACCGCGCGGTCGTCGAGATCGAGGAACGGCTCGAACCGGTCAACGAGATCCTGCGCGAGCTGCCGTTCGGTGCGAACCGGGACCGCCTGAAGATCCAGATCCGCCGGGTCACCCGCGAGGACGTCACCGCCTTCCGACGGGAGCTCCGCGCGCTGTCGGCGTCGGTCGACACCGAGCTGACCGACGACGTGCTCGAGACCCGCTTCCGACGCCTGCGTCGGTTCATGGCGGTCATCCGCCCCGACCCGGCCGCAACACGTGGACGGACGACCCAGCGCGACGCCGTGCTCGACGTCCGCCGTCACATGGAGATCACGGCCGTGCGGTACGACCCCGAGGGCAACGACCTCGGCGTGTACTCCTCGCTCGGGGACAAGTCGGGTGGCGAGACGCAGGAGCTCGTGGCGTTCATCGTCGGTGCGGCGCTGCGCTACCAGCTCGGCGACGAGACCCGGCCGCGGCCCCGGTTCGCGCCGGTGTTCCTCGACGAGGCGTTCATCAAGGCGGACTCGGAGTTCGCCGGGCGTGCCGTGACGGCGTGGCTCCGGCTCGGGTTCCAGCTCGTGGTGAGCGCTCCGCTCGACAAGGTCACCGCACTCGAGCCGTCGATGGAGCGCCTGCTGTCGATGCGGAAGCACCCTGACACGGGCCACTCGTCCGTCACGGAGATCGCCCGGGCGTAGGCGCCGCGGCGCTGCGGCGCTGCGGCGCTGCGGCCGGTCGGCGGCCGGTCGGCCGGCGCGGCAGGCGGGTACACGGAGGCAGGTCCTGGTCGCACGACCTGCCGCTCACCTCCCGACGCGACGGCAGGTCCTGCCACCGGAGCGGGAGCGGACGGCACGTCGTGCGACCGCGGTGGGCGCCGGCGACGGGTGCGGGTCGGGGCGGTGACCAGGGCTCCATCCGCGAGCGGGCGAGATCTGTCACAGTCGAATCCGGCGGACGACGGATCAAGCCCGCTCGGCGGCCTGCGCGCGGCGTGTCCTGCCCACTCGTCGGACGGGAGGCGCGGCGCGGCGCCGCCGTGCGCCTCCCGTCCGACGCCGCCGGCGCCGACCCCGCCGCACCGCCGCCGCACCGCCGTCTGCCCGCCACCGGCCCGCCGCCGGCCTGTGCGAGCGGGCGCGAGCGGGCGGGATCTGTCACGGTCTGGGCCGCCGGCCGACAGGTACCGCCCGCTCGGCGTCCTGCGGGCGGCGTGTCCTGCCCGCTCGAGCGGAGGGCGGAGGGCGGAGGGCGGAGGGCAGAAGGCGGGGGGCGGAGTGCGGGACCGGCGTCCGCCGATCGCCGTGCGGGGCGCGGTACGGTGGCCGGGTGTTCGGACGTCGCACTCGCAGCCCCCGCCCCGACGACGGAGCGCGCCCGGGCGACCCCGGCGGCCTCGGCATCGGAGCCCTCGTGCAGGTGGTCGACCTCGAGCGCGGGGGCGAGCAGTGGGAGGGCGAGCCGATCGGGGTGATCGTCGCTCCGGGAGGGGTGCAGCTCGGTGGGACGCAGCGCACCTGGACCATCGCGTTCGACGAGCCCGCGTACACGAAGGACGGCCGCGGCCCGTTCGAGCGCGCGACCGTCCTGGGTCGTCAGTTGGTGCCGGTCATGCCGGACACCGCGGACGGAGTCTAGTACTCCTCGTTGCCGCTCTTCAGCATGGCGGCGACGGCCATGCACATGCCCACGCCACCGAGCACGCCGATGCCGATGATGACGCCTGCGATGAGTTCGAGCATTGGTGACTCCTTGGGTTGCGGGGCCGGTGTGGCGGTGGCCGTCGTGGCCGTGTCCAGGCTACCGGATGCGGCTCGGGGCTAGCGGATGCCGCGCATGAGGCGCAGGACGGGCTTCGCGCAGACGAGCAGCACGACCCCGACCGCCACGGCGACCAGGCCGAGGACGGTGAAGTACGGGACCTCGTTCGTCGGCGAGTAGTACTGCGAGAGCACCCCGGTGGCCGCCGTGCCGAGGGACACCGAGAGGAAGAAGAGCGCGACCATCTGGGTCTGGAACTTCGGCGGCGCGAGCTTCGTCGCGACGGACTGCCCGACCGGGGAGAGCAGGAGCTCGGCGATCGTGAAGACGAGCAGGATGCCCACGAGCGCGATCAGGGGCGTGCCGTTCTCGCCCGTGCCCGAGAACGGCAGGAAGAGCAGGAACGCGATGCCCATGATCCCGGTGCCGAGCGCGAACTTCGTCGGGGTGGAGGGCTGGCGGTCACCGAGCTTCGTCCAGATCGCGGCGGCAACACCGGACAGCACGATGATGAACACGGGGTTGATCGACTGGACCCACGACACGGGCATCACCCAGTCGCCGAGCGATCGGTCCAGGCGCTGGTCCGAGTACTGGGTCACGACCGTGAACTGCTGCTGGTAGAGCGACCAGAAGACGGCGCTCGCGATGAAGAGCGGGATGAAGGCGAACACCCGGGAACGCTCCTCGGCGGTGATCCCGCTGGTCAGGATCACCACGAAGTACGCGATGGTGGCCACGATGACGATCACGACGACGACCGTCGGCAGGTTCGTCACCGTGAGCAGTCCGGTGAGCACCGAGACCACGACGACCGCGAGCGCGACGACGACGAGCACGGCGACGAGCGGCAGGCGGCGACGCTCGACCGGGTTGGTGACGTGCCGGACCGAGTCGGGGAGCTTCCGACGGCGGATGCCGTACTGCACGAGCCCGGCCGCCATGCCGACCGCGGCGAGCCCGAAGCCGTAGTGGAACCCGAGCGAGGACTGCAGCAGCCCGGTCAACAGCGGACCGAAGAACGCCCCGAGGTTCACCCCGAGGTAGTAGAGCGAGAACCCGGCGTCGCGACGAGGGTCGTCGCGGCTGTACAGCCCGCCGACGATCGTCGTGGCGGTGGCCTTGAGCCCGCCGGAGCCGAGGGCGATGAGCACGAGGCCGACCCCGACGCCCGCGACCCCCGGGATCAGCGCGAGCCCGATGTGGCCGAGCATGACGACGACCGCGCTGGTGAAGAGGGTGCGGTCGGCGCCGATGAGCCGGTCCGCCACCCAGGCGCCGATGATCGTGAACAGGTACACGGCGCCGCCGTACGCGCCCATGATCCCGTTGGCGATGCCCTCGTCGATGCCGAGGCCGCCGCGCGTGACGGTGTAGTACATGTAGATCAGGACGATGCCCTGCATGCCGTAGAACGAGAACCGCTCCCAGAGCTCCACCGCGAAGGGCGTGGACAGCTCGAAGGGCTGCCCGAAGAAGGTGCGTTGCTGCGCCGGAGCGCTGGGTGGGGTGGTGCGAGACATCCGTCCACTGTGCCCCCGGGCACCCCGCTCGTCCGAATCGGAGCGGGGCGCGTACAAACTTCCGCGGGCGGGCCTTGGAGGATTCCCACCACCCGTGTCCGGCCCCGCGGTCTGCCGTTGTGCGCCCGCACGGCGTTCGAGCAACACTCGGCCGAGGTGCCTAACGTGTGGAGTGCAACACGGACAGAGCAGTTCAGGAAGGCTCCCCCATGGTCGACACCGCCCCCGCACGCCCCACCTCGACGACCGAGGCCCCGAACGCCGACGCCACGGGCGACCCGGCGGCCGGCACGCCGACGGGCGGGACGGACACCGACGTCCGCATCGACACCACGTTGCTCGGGGAGCTCCTGCTCGGCCGCTGGGCCGAGGACCGGCGCATCTCACGGCGCCTGTCCCGCGACCCCGGGCTGCACAAGATCGAGGGGCAGCCGATCGCGGAGCACCGGGCCCGCGTCCTCGAGCAGCTCCGGGTGCTCGTCGACGCCGGTGCGATCCAGCGTCCGTACCCGACCGAGTTCGGCGGCCAGGAGAACCACGGCGGGAACCTCGCGGCGTTCGAGGAGCTCACGACGGCGGACCCGTCCCTGCAGATCAAGGCCGGCGTGCAGTGGGGCCTGTTCGGGTCCGCGGTGCACCACCTCGGCACGGAGCGCAACCACCGCGAGTTCCTGCCGGGGATCATCCGCTTCGACGTGCCCGGCTGCTTCGCGATGACCGAGACCGGGCACGGCTCGGACGTGCAGAGCATCGCGACGACGGCGACCTACGACCCGGACACGCAGGAGTTCGTCGTGCACACGCCGTTCCGGGGCGCCTGGAAGGACTACATCGGGAACGCGGCGCTGCACGGGCGGGCGGCCGTCGTGTTCGCGAAGCTCGTGACGCAGGGCGTCGACCACGGTGTGCACGCGTTCTACGTACCGCTGCGCGACGGCGACGGTGCGTTCCTGCCCGGCGTCGGTGGCGAGGACGACGGCGTCAAGGGCGGGCTGAACGGCATCGACAACGGGCGGCTCTGGTTCGACCACGTCCGGGTGCCCCGCACGAACCTGCTCAACCGGTACGGCGACGTGGCCGAGGACGGCACGTACACCTCCCCCATCGCGTCGCCGGGTCGACGGTTCTTCACCATGCTCGGCACCCTCGTGCAGGGTCGGGTCTCGCTCGACGGCGCCGCCGTGGTCGCGCAGAAGGTCGGCCTGCAGATCGCGCTGACCTACGCCGCCGAACGCCGGCAGTTCCCGACGGGCGGCGGCGACGAGGGCGTGCTGCTCGACTACGGCCGTCACCAGCGCCGACTGATCCCCCGGCTCGCGACCGTCTTCGCCCAGTCGTTCGCACACGAGAAGCTGCTGCAGACCTTCGACGACGTCTTCAGCGGGCGCGAGGACACCCCGCAGCGCCGCGAGGACCTCGAGACGCAGGCGGCGGCCTTCAAGGCGATGTCCACCTGGTCGGCGCTCGACACGCTGCAGGAGTGCCGCGAGGCCTGCGGCGGCGCCGGGTTCCTCGCCGAGAACCGGCTGACGAGCCTCCGCGCGGACCTCGACGTCTACGTCACCTTCGAGGGTGACAACACGATCCTGCTGCAGCTCGTGGGCAAGCGCCTGCTCACCGACTTCCGCGCGAAGGCGCCGCGCGACGCCGCCTCGACCGCCCGGTTCGTCGCTGCGCAGGCAGCGTCGAAGCTGGCCGACGCGTCCGGCATCCGTCGACTCGGGCAGACGGTCGTCGACCGGGGATCGCTCGCGGCGAGCGTCACGGACCTGCAGGACCCGCGCACCCAGCGCGCGCTGCTGGCCGGTCGTGTCGACACGATGGTGTCCGAGATCGGGGTGCGCCTCGCCTCGGCCGGCAAGGACCGGGCACGGGCCGCGAAGCTCCTCAACCGCTCGCAGCACGAGCTCATCGAGGCCGCGAAGGCGCACGCCGAGCTCATGCAGTGGGATGCGTTCACCGATGCCATCGAGGCCGTGGCGCCCGGTGACACCCGCCGCGTGCTCGTCTGGCTCCGCGACCTCTTCGCCCTCGGGCTCGTCGAGCAGCACCTCGACTGGCACCTGGTGCACGGACGCCTGTCGGCGCAGCGTGCCCGGGCGGTGTCGGCGTACGTCGACCGGCTCGTGGCCCGGCTCCGCCCGGTCGTCCCGCAGCTCGTCGAGTCGTTCGGCTACGACCCCGAGCTCGTCCGCGCGCCGATCGCCCTGGGCGAGGAGCGCGCGCGGCAGGAGGAGGCGGCAGCGTGGTTCGCCGCCGAGGCCGCTGCGGGACGGCTGCCGGAGCAGGAGAAGAAGCCGCGTCCGTGATCAACCCTGCAGGGTTGATATCGGAAGAATCAACCTTGTAGGGTTGACGGCGGAGGTGCGATGTACGCGGTGACGGTGGACCAGGTGGGCAGTCGTTCGGACGACGACCGGGTCGAGCAGGCCATCGACGTCGTCCGGACCGCGTCCGCGGGGCACGTGGTGCTCCCGCCGGAGCGGACCGCCGGCGACGAGTTCCAGTTCCTGCTCGACGACGCGGAGACCCTGCTCGACGTGGTGTTCGCCCTCGCCCGGACGGACGGCTGGAGCATCGGCATCGGCATCGGTGACGTCGAGGAACCGGTGCCGAGCTCGACCCGGGCCGCGCGCGGCGACGCCTTCGTGCAGGCACGCGCCGCGGTCGACCGC
The DNA here is from genome assembly GCF_028307415.1 of Curtobacterium uvaldense. Classification (NCBI taxonomy): domain Bacteria; kingdom Bacillati; phylum Actinomycetota; class Actinomycetes; order Micrococcales; family Microbacteriaceae; genus Curtobacterium; species Curtobacterium uvaldense. The sequence goes on from NZ_JAQMHU010000008.1 coordinate 53,922, forward strand.
GCGAAGGACGTCCCCGAGCACCTCGCCCTCGAGGTCGCCCCGGGTCGCCGGCTCGGTACCGCGGACGTCGAGCCCCTCGTCGCCCAGACCGTCCGGGCCCGTCGCCGCCGGTCGCGGGAGGGCTGGGAGCTCGCGGACCTCCTCCGCGCCGGCCACTCGCGCACCGAGGCCGCCGAGCTGCTCGGCGTGACCCCGCAGGCGGTGGCGAAGCGCTGGCTCGCGGCCGACCTGCGCTCCGACGACGCCGTGCACGCGGCACTCGCGAGGCTCCTCACCGAAGCGGACACCCCGGCATGACGGTCTGGCTGGTCGGTGCGGTCGTGCTGCTCGCGGTGGCCGCGCTCAGCGCCGTGCACCGCGTCCCGCCACTCGCCCGCGCGGTGCCGGCGGTCGTGGTCGTCGCGGTCGTCCTCGCCGCCGAGCTCCTCGACCTGGCACCCGCCGCACCGACGACCGCGCTCCGCGTGCTCGGCACCACCGCGGTCGTCGCCGTCGGCGTCCTCGCCGGGAGTGCCGTCACGGGGACCGTGCTCGGCTTCGCCATGCGCGAGGGCGTCGAGCGGGGTCGGCACGGCGGCATCCTGGTCTCGCGCGCCGACGAACCCGCCGTCGAGCGTCGACGCCCGGAGGTGCTCCGGGGCGGGGCGGCGATCGGGTTCCTCGAACGGTTCGCGGTGATCGGCGCGGTGCTGGTGGGCCGGCTCGAGATCGTCGCGGCGGTCGTCGCGGTGAAGGGCCTCGGTCGCTTCTCGGAGCTCGACTCCGCCGAGGCGCGAGAGCGGTTCATCGTCGGGACGCTCACGAGCACGTGCTGGGCCGGACTCGCCGCCTGGACCGCGATCGGCCTGCCGGGCTGATCGCACAGCCACACGGCCGCACAGACGCACCGCCGCACAGACGCACCGCCGCACAGACGCCCAGCCACAGAGCCGCACGAGCGTTGCGCACGAGCCGGCGGACACCGCCCGCCCGGACGCCACCGCGGCGCTCAGCCCTGGTCCGACGCCCGTCCCCGGTCGCCGAGCGCAGCGCGCAGTCGCGCCTCGGCGTCGTCGGCGCCCTCGGCACCGGACGCAGCGGCCGCCGCAGCGGCCTCCGCGTTCGCCTCGATCACGGCGCGCACGACCTCCTCGCGCTGGATCTTCACCCCGCGCGGTGCGTCGATGCCGATCCGGACGCCGTCGCCGCGGCTGTCGAGGACCGTGATGACGACGTCGTCACCGACGAGGATCCGCTCGCCGACCTTCCGCGTGAGTACCAGCACCCCGTCAGCCTAGCGACACCACCGGCAGGCCCAGCTGGTGGACGGACTCCGGCGTGGCGGTCTCCCCCGCACCGATGGCCACCACACCCGCGACGGGTACCCGCCCGGCGACCGCGGCCACGACGGCCCGGGCGTCCTCGGTCTTCCGACCGACGTCGACCACGACCCACACCTGGTCGGCGGCGAGTCCCTCGATCGTCGTCGCGTCGTCCCACGCGGAGACGCCCAGCAGCGCGTGGCCGTTCCGCACGCCCTCGGCGCGCGCGAGGATCCCCGCCCGCCGGTCGGCGGCGTCGGTCGGGCGCAGTGCGTACCGTCCGGCGAACACCCCCGCCGCCGCGTCGACGTCGGTGGCACGCCCGACGAGCAGCACGAGGTCGCCGTCGGCCGACCGCACGGCCGGGACCGGCAGCACCGGACGGACGGACGCCGGGGCGGACACCGCGGTGACCAGCGGGACGACGGGAGCCGGTCCCGCGACCGGCAGCGGGCCTCCCGGCCGACCGTGGTCCTCGTCCGTGCCCGGCACGGCCGGCGACGGGCCGTCCTGGAGGCGCGGCGCGGCCGGGTCGACCCGACCCACGTCCGTCCCGGGGCGGCCGGGGCGCGGGGCGGCCGCGGCGATCCCGTCGGCCGCGAAGCCGTCGAGCACCGAGGCGAACGCGTCCGCCCGTGTCGACGCGGTGCCGTCGCCTGCGGCGATGCGGGCCTCGGCAGCCTCGGCGTCGGCGAGGAGCGCGGCGATCCCGATGCGGGTGGCCGGGCCGTCGGCGATCGCAACCCGGGCGGTCGGCGGGTCGAGCGGGTCCGGCACCTCGACGACGGCCTCGACGTGGGTGCGGCGGAAGAGCCCACCGATGCCGGGCGTGGACACGCGTTCGGCCGAGACGATCCGGGCTCCCGCACCGAACTCGGTGCGGAGGGCGTCGCGGACCGCCTCGAGCGTCGGGCCGCTACGCAGCGATCGGGTCGGCGGCACGGACCACTCCCACGGTCTCGATGGTGGAGCCCGCGGCGGTGGCCTCCTGGTAGGACAGCACGGGCAGGCCGTTCGCCTGCGCGGACACCATGCGGTGCACGGCCGGTCGGAGCTGCGGGGCGCAGACGAGCACGGCGGACAGGCCCTGCTCCTCGACGCTGCGCACGGCGTCGCGCAGGGACCCGAGGACCTGCTCGATGCGGTGGGCGTCGAGCACGATCTGGGTGCCCTGCTCGGACGGGCGGAGACCCTCGAGCATCGACTGCTCGAGCAGCGGGTCGATCATGATGACGCGGAGCGTGCCGGCCTCGGCGTGGCGGGCGGGCAGGGCGGGGCCGAGGGCGGCGCGGGCGGCCTCGACCAGGCCCTCGGGGTCGGTCGACACCTTCGCGCGGAGCGTCAGCGCCTCGCAGATGCGGCCGAGGTCGTTGATCGGCACGCGCTCGGCGAGCAGGCCCTGGAGCACGCGCTGCACCTCGGCCAGGGACAGCATGCCGGGCACGAGCTCCTCGACCGCCGCGGGGTTCACCTGCTTGACGCCCTCGGTGAGCACCTTGACGTCCTCGCGGGTGAGCAGCCGGGCCGCGTTGTCGCCGATCACGGCCTGCAGGTGCGTGACGAGCACGGAGACCCGGTCGATGACGGTCGCGCCGGTCATCTCGGCCGCGTGCCGGAGCTCGGCGGGGACCCACTTGCCGGCCAGACCGAACACCGGCTCGACCGTCGTGGTGCCCGGGAGCCCGTCGAGCTGGTCGCCGAGCGCGAGCACGCTGCGGGACGGGGCGGTCCCGCGACCGGCCTCGACCCCGGCGATGCGGATCGCGTAGGTCGACGGGGGCAGCTCGATGCTGTCCCGGGTGCGGACGGGCGGCACGACGACGCCCATGTCGACGGCGATCTTCCGGCGGAGCGCACGCACGCGACCGAGCAGGTCGTCGGACGACCCGGACACCATGTCGACCAGGTCCGGTGCGAGCAGGATCTCGAGGGCGTGGACACGCATCTGCTCGAGCAGGTCCTCCGGGCTGTCCGCCGAGGGGGCCGCGGCCTCGAGCGCCTGCTGCTGCTCGGCCGCTGCCGCCTGCTGCGCCGCCTGCCGCGAGAGCCGCCAGCCGGCGAACAGCAGCCCGGCGCCGATGAGCAGGAACGGCACGACGGGCATGCCGGGGATGAACCCCATCGCGATCGCGGCGACCCCGGCGATCACCAGCGCGTTCCGCGACTGCGTCAGCTGCGTCGTCGCCGACGCGCCGATCTCGGTCTCCGCACCCGACCGGGTCACGATCATGCCGGTCGAGACGGCCATCAGCAGTGCGGGGATCTGCGAGACCAGGCCGTCGCCGATGGTCAGGATGCCGTACTTCGACAGCGCGTCGGTGACGGAGAGCCCGTTCTGCAGCATGCCGATCGCGACGCCACCGAGCATGTTGATGACGAGGATCAGGATGCCGGCGATCGCGTCGCCCTTGACGAACTTCGACGCGCCGTCCATCGCCCCGTAGAAGTCGGCCTCGGCGGAGACTGCCGCACGGCGTTCCTTCGCCTCGGCATCGGTGATGAGTCCGGCGTTCAGGTCGGCGTCGATCGCCATCTGCTTGCCGGGCATCGCGTCGAGGGTGAAGCGGGCGCCGACCTCGGCGACGCGCTCGGCACCCTTCGTCACGACGACGAACTGGATGACGACGAGGATGAGGAAGACGACGGCGCCGATGATGATCGAGCCGGACACCGCGACGTGCCCGAAGGCCTGGATGACGTCGCCCGCGAAGCCCTCGCCGAGCACCAGTCGCGTCGAGGCGACGTTGAGGCCGAGGCGGAACAGCGTCGCGACGAGGAGCAGCGACGGGAACACCGAGAAGTCGAGCGGCTTCTTCACGAACAGCGTCGTGAGCAGGATCACCAGCGCCAGCAGGATGTTCAGGATGATGAGCACGTCGAGCAGGAACGACGGCACCGGCAGGATCAGCAGCAGGACGATGCCGACGATGAAGACCGGGACGGCGAGCTTGGGCAGGTCCTTGCGGTTCATGCGGGTGCCCCTTCGGTGGTGGACGGACGGGTGCGGAGGCGCCGTGGTCGGGCGTCGCCGGTGAGCGTGGTGGGGTCGAGGACGGTCGCGACCTCGTCGGCCGTGGTCGGCGTGGGCGCGGCGTGCGTCCCGGCGGCGGCGCCGCGGGCCTTGAGCGCCATGACGAACGAGAGCACCCGGGCGACCGGCGTGTAGAGGTCGACCGGGACCTCCTGCCCGAGCTCGCACGCCGCGTGCAGCGCCCGGGTGAGCGGGACGTCGCGGACGATCGGGACGCGCGACTCCTCGGCGGTCGACCGGATGACGTCGGCGACCGGCCCGGCACCCTTCGCGACGACACGGGGTGCGGACTTCCCGGGCTCGTAGCGGAGCGCGACCGCGTAGTGCGTGGGGTTGGTCATGACGACGTCGGCGTCCCCGACCGCGGCGATCATCCGGTTCCGGCTCATCGCGAGCTGTCGGGACCGGCGCTGGCCCTTCACGAGCGGGTCGCCGTCGGTGCGCTTCGACTCGTCCTTGACCTCCTGCTTGGTCATCATCGTGCGCTTGCGGTTGCGGCGCACGACGACCAGCACGTCGACCGCGGCGAGCACCAGACCCGCGGCGACGGCGGCGCGGAGCAGGGTCCCGGTGCCCTCCTCCGCCGCGTCGAGCACGGACGACAGCGGCAGCGAACCGCTCGTCATGAGGACGGGGACGAGCGACTGCACGGCGAACCACAGGACGAGCCCGACGACGGCGGTCTTCAGCAGTGCCTTCACGCCGTTCCAGAGCGCCTGGACGCCGAAGACCCGCTTGAACCCGGCGACCGGGTCGAAGTGGTCCGGCTGCGGGGCCATCCGCCGGAAGTGCACGCCGCCCTGCGCGACGGAGACCGCCGCGACGGCGACCGCGACGACGGCGAGCATCGGGCCGACGGTGCCGGCCACGGAGCCGAGCGCCTCGGACAGTGCCTGCCGGACCGCGGGGACGGTCGGGTCCGCGATGACGCGCTGCACGGCGTGGAGCTGCTGCTCCCCCGCACCCGCGGCGTTGCCGATCGCGGCGGGCATGACCAGCGCGGCCGTCGCGATGCCGACCCAGGCGCCGAGGTCCTGCGAGCGGCCGAGCTGCCCCTTGCGGTGCACCTCCTGCATCCGCTTCTGGGTGGCCTTCTCGGAGCGTTCGCCGCTCCCTCCGTCGGACACGTCGCCTCACCCCCGCCCGGTGATCGCGGCGACGGCGTCGCCGGTCAGGGACGACACGACGGCCGGCAGCGCCATGAAGAGCGCACCGGCGAACACGACGGTCAGCCCGATCTTGATCGGGAAGCCCATCTGGAACGCGTTGAGCGCCGGGGCGACGCGCGTGAGCAGCCCGAGGCCGACGTCGGCCAGGAACAGGACGACGACGAGCGGCCCCGCGATCTGCAGTGCGGCGAGGAACATCTGCCCGGCCGCCGCGACGAGCACCGAGGCGAAGCCGCCGACGGCGAAGGTGCCCGGCGAACCGTCGGCGGTGACGAGCGGCACCGCGTCGAACGACCGCACGAGCCCCGCGACGATGAGCTGGTACCCGCCGCTGGCGAAGAGCAGCGCGAGCGACGCCATCTGGAACAGCCGGGTGAACTGCGCGCCGTTGACCTGGGACTGCGGGTCGTACGCCTGGGCGAGGGTGAAGCCGCCGAACAGGTCGATGAGACCGCCGGCGGACTGCACCGCGGCGAACACGAGGTACACGAGGAAGCCGAGGCCCAGCCCGACGACCAGCTGGGTGAGCAGGGCGAGCAGGAACCCACCGGTGTCGAGCGCGGTGTACCCGAGGCCGACCCGCGGTGCGACACCGATCGCCAGACCGAGCCCGAGGATCACCTTCACCGTGCCGGGGAACGCCTTGTAGGCGAACGGCGGCGCGATCACGAGGAAGGCGACGAGCCGGACCCCGGCGAGCATGGTGGCTTCGAGCCGGTCGGCGTCGATGGCGAGGTCCACGGCTACGTCCCGAGGAGCTTCGGGATCATGTCGAACGCGACGTGGGTGAACGCGACCATCTCGGCGATCATCCAGTTGCCGCAGACGACGAGCGCGATCGCGACGGCGACCGCCTTCGGCACGAACGAGAGCGTGACCTCCTGGATCTGCGTCACCGACTGGAAGAGCGAGATCGCGAAGCCGACCACGAGCGAGGTCACGAGCACGGGGGCCGCGAGCTTGCCGGCCACCAGGAGTGCCTGGAGGGTCAGGTCGATGACCGCCTGCTGGTTCATCAGCGCACCACCTGGTAGCTCTCGATGAGGGACGTGATGATGAGCCCCCAGCCGTCGACGAGGACGAACAGCAGGATCTTGAAGGGCAGCGAGATCATCACCGGCGGCAGCATCATCATGCCCATCGACATGAGCGCGGCGGAGACGACGAGGTCGATGACCAGGAACGGGATGAAGATGACGAAGCCGATGATGAAGGCGCTCCGCAGCTCCGAGATGACGAACGCCGGGATCACGGTCGTCATGGGCACGGCGTCGAGGTCCGTCGGGTTCGCCTGACCGGCGGCGCGCGTGATGAGCGCGACGTCCTCCTCGCGCGTCTGGTGCAGCATGAACGTCCGCAGTGGCTTCGTGCCCACCTCGACCGCCTTCGCGAAGTCGATGTCGCCGGCGAGGTAGGGCTGCAGGGCGTCGTCGTTGATGTGCCCGAGCACCGGGGCCATCACGAACAGGGACAGGAAGAGCGCGAGCCCGGCGATGACCTGGTTCGGCGGGATCCCCTGCAGCCCGAGGGCGTTCCGGGTCATGGCGAGCACCACGAAGATCTTCGTGAACGACGTCATCATGAGCAGCAGGGCCGGCGCGACGCTGAGCAGCGTGATGCCGAGGAGCGTGACGATCGCCGAGGACGGCGCGCCGTCGGGCCCGTTCACGCTGACGCTGAAGTCACCGCTCGCGGGTGCCGTCGGGGCCGCTGGCGCGGTCGGCCCGGTGACGCCGACGGCGTGCGCGCCGGTGGTGGTGAGGAGGACGAGACCGGCGACCGTCGCCAGTCCCAGGACGACGAGGGTGGCGGTGCGGCCGGTCCGGAGCGCGGCCGTCACCCGGCCCGCCGGCCTCGGAGCGCGGCGGCGGCCTGCCGCCACGTGTCCGCGGAGAGCACGGAGCCCTGGAGCTGCTGCGCGGTCGGCACGACGGTCCGGGCCGGACGACGCGCGGGACCGCGGGGACGCATCGGGAGCACGGACGCGGCCTCGGCCGGGAGGCCCGTGGCGGCGTGGTCCTGTCGCTCGAGTTCCGCACGGAACGCGTCGGCGGACGGGGCCGCCACCGTGGTCGGCCCGGCGGACGTGGGGTCGGGTGCTGACGCGACGGCGCGCGGGGCGGTCGGCAGTGCGACCGGCCCGGCGACGACGGTGAGCTCCGGCGCGGGGGTCGGACCACTCCGGAGCAGCGAGACGCTCTGCTCGGACACGCCGAGCACGAGACGCTCCCCCTCGACGTCGACGACGACGACGCTCGCCTTGCCGCCGATGCCCTGGCGACCGACGACCTCGACCGCGGCGGACCGGCGTCCCCGGGCCTTCACCGCGGCTCCGAGACCGCCCTTCGTCGCACGGCGGTGCAGCACCCACATCAGCGCGAGCACGACGCCGAGCGACACGGCGACCCGGAGTGCCATCCAGAGGGTGTCCACGGATCAGACCGCTTCGGCGACGTCGAGGATCCTGGTGATGCGGACGGCGTAGTCCTGGTCGACGACGACGACCTCGCCGTGGGCGATCAACCGGCCGTTGAGCAGCACGTCAGCGGGGGCACCGGCGCTGCGGTCGAGCTCGACCACGGCGCCGGGTTCCATGCCGAGCACGTCGCGCACCGACATCCGGGTCCGACCGATCTCGACGGTCAGCGTCATCTCGACGTTGTTGATGCGACCGAGGTTCCCGGCGGGGACGGCGCCGAGCGGTGCCGAGACCGTGCCGTTCTCACGGACGCGCAGCGCGAACCAGCCGCCGGGGACCCCGCCCGCGGTGAGCTCGAAGACGACCGTCTCCGGGTCGGCGAACAGCGAGGCCGCCGACTCGCGACGGGCGTCCCCGAGCACACCGACGCCGAGCACGGAGGCAGCGGCCTCGAGCGACGGGCGGAGCACGTCGGTGACGTCGACCAGGCCGGCGTCGGCGCCGCCCGCGGCGACGACCGCTCCGAGGTCGGTGAGGACCAGCGCGAGGTCCGCGGAGAGTCCGCCGACGAAGGACGCGACCACACCGTCGACGGCGGCCTCGAGGACGACCGGGGTCGCGCCTCCCGGCAGCGGCACGGCGGTCAGGGGTGCCGCCGTCGGGAGCTGCGCCGCGAGCGACTCGGCCGCGGTGGCGTGGAGGGTGGTGGTGGCGCTCATGCGTGCTGCTCCGGATCGGTGGTGGTGACGACGATGCCGGCCAGGCGCGAGCCGTTGGCGCCGACGGCGGCGGTACCGACGGGTTCGCCGTCGACCGCGATGGTCAGGGGGCGGTGCTGCGGGTGCGGCAGCGGCAGGACGTCGCCGACGGCCAGCCGGAGCACCTGCGTGGGCAGCACGGCGGCGGGCGCGAAGTGCAGGCTGATGCCGACCGGGACGTTCGCGAGCTGCGCGTCGAGCAGGGCGCGGGCGTCGGCGGCCGAGACGCTCGTGGTGTCCTCGCCGAGCTGCGGCAGCACGGCCTCCGCCGGCAGGGCGAGCGTGCCGGGTGCGACGCGGTCGCCGACCCGGATCGAGAACGCGGCGACGATCATCAGGTCGCCCTTCTGCGCGGCCTGGGCGAACTGGCTGTTGAACTGGAAGCCGCCGGTGGTGACCTCGTGCGCGAGGAGCCCGCCGAACGAGTAGCGGAGGTCGTCGAGGGCGTCCTCGACGATCTTCCGCACCAGGGCCTGCTCGATCGGCGTGAAGGTGCGCTCCGGTGTCGGCAGCGGCTTCGATGCGCCGAGGGCGTGCGACACCCACGTCAGGGCCGCGTCGAGCGGGACCTGCAGCACGCCCTTCGGCGCGGTGTCGGCGATCGGCAGCAGCACCATGCCGGTGAGGGCGGGCAGGGACGCGGCGTACTCGTCGTACGTCGTCATCGAGACCTGCTCGCAGGTCACCTGGCTGACGGCACGCACCTTCGCGGTGAGCTGCGTGCCCCACTGCCGCGCGAACGTCTCGAAGGCGAGCTCGAGCACCCGTGCGTGCTCGCGGGCGAGCGTCGACGGGCGCGCGAAGTCGTACACCTCGGGCGCGGGCAGGGTCTCGGTCACGGGTGCGTCTGTCGACCGGCGACGGGCAGGCGTCAGCGCTGTGCCCCGTTCTGGGGCGGCGGCGGACCCGGCGTCGGGCCGATCCGTGGCCGCTCGTCGGCGCGCGTCCTGCGGTCCGTTCCGCGCTGTGGTGCGGGCCCTGCCCGCCGGGGTCTACCCCTGTCGTGCTCCGTCCTGCGCCGTGGCGAGGGCGGGCATCAGCTCGCTGACGTCCTGGTCCTGGTTCGACAGCACGACGATGTCGACCCGGCGGTTGAGGGTGTTGTCCGCGTCGCTGGCGCCCTTCGCGAGCGGGCGGCTCGACCCGAAGCCGACGCTCTGCACGTGGTCCGCCGGCATCCCGCCCCGTTCGACCAGGTCGCGGAGCACCCCGGTCGCACGTGCGGCGCTGAGCTCCCAGTTCGTCGCGTACGGGGCGGTCGAGTTCCGCTGGTCGGCGTGGCCCTCGACGCTGACGTCGTGTCCGCTGGTCTTCAGGACCGGCGCGATCGCGTCCATGATGCGGCGGGCCTGGTCGGACAGGTCGGCGCTGTTCGTCGCGAAGTAGGTCTCGCTCCCGACGAGCCGGACCGTCAGGCCGCGGTCGTCGACGGCGAACTGCACCTTCGACGACTCCCCCGCCTGCTCGAGGTTCCCCTGGATGGCCGCCTCGATCGCCTTGAGGTCGTCGAGTTCCCGCTGTGCCGCCGCGAGGTCGGCCTTCGAGGCGACCGGAGGCACGGCGGTCGACGCCGGGTCGACGTTCGTGTCGTCGGCGCCGGACGCGGCGGTCGAGTGGTCGGCGTCTGATTTGTCCGTCGCGTACCCCTTGCCGTCCTTCGTCACCTGGGACTTCGACACGATCGTGCCCGAGGCGGTGTCGACCTTGCCGGACTTCACCTCGCCGAACCCCGTCGCGAGCGAGTTCTTCAGCGCGATGTACTTCTCCTGGTCGACCGACGACATGGCGAAGAGCACGAGGAACATGCACATGAGCACCGTGATCATGTCCATGTACGACGCCATCCAGCGCTCGTCCGGGTGCTCGGCCTCGTCGTGGCCGCCCTTCTTCCGGCCGCGCCCGCGCCCGCGGGGGTTCGCGCTCACGGTCAGGCCGCCAGCTGCTGGTCGTCGGCGGTGGCCTTCGCGGTCTTCCCGTCCTTGCCGCCGGCACCGCGCGCTGCGGGCGGGACCATCGCGGTGAGGCGCTCACCGAGCAGTCGGGGTTGGCTGCCGGCCTGCACGGCGAGCAGGCCCTCCATCAGCAGGGTCTGCCGGTCGGCCTCGAGCTGCGCGAGCTTCCGGAGCTTGCCGCCGAAGGGCAGCCAGAGGAAGTTCGCGGTGAGCAGGCCCCAGAGCGTCGCGACGAACGCGCTCGCGATGAGCGGGCCGAGCTCGTCGGGCTTGCCGAGGTTCGCCAGCACGTGGGTCAGGGACACGACGGTGCCGATGATGCCGACGGTCGGGGCGAAGCCGCCCAGGCCCATGAAGAACGCGCTGGCGCTCCGCATCGGTGCGGCGTTCGACTCGATCTCGTCCTCGAGCAGGATCCGGAGCTCGTCGCCGTCGGTGCCGTCCGCGATGTTCTGCAGGGCCTTCTTCATGAACGGGTCGTCGTGCTTGTCGGCCTCCTGCTCGAGCGCGAGCAGGCCGTTGGCGCGGGCCGTCTCGGCCAAGCCGACCACGTCGTCGATGACCGTCTGCGGTGGGGTGACCTTGCCGGTGAACGCCTTCGGGACGGTCTTGAACGCGGCGAGGGCGTCCTTCATGGTGGTGCTCGCGACGCCGCAGCCGATGGTGGCGACGAAGACGAGGAGCATCGGCGCGGGCAGGAAGAGTCCCGCCATCTCGACGTGCTCCATCTGCGCCATCCCGAACAGGGCGCCGAAGGCGAGCAGGATGCCGACGATCGTTGCGATGTCCACGGTCAGCGCCCCCCGTCCTGGCTCCGGACGGCGTCGCGTCGTCCGTTGGTGACGAGCGGCGCGACGGGCGCGAGGACCGGCTGCGGTCCGGTCGCGTCCACCGCGGTGTCGGTGCCGTAGGCCATGCCGACGATCCGCGCGCGGTAGGCGGCGACGAGGCCGATGACGTCGGCCATGGATTCGCGCACGATGTACTTGGCGCCGTCGACCATGATGAGCGTCGTGTCCGGCGTCTCCTGGATGCGCTCCACGAGGTCGGGGTTGACAGCGAATGCGCTGCCGTTGAGTCGTGTGACGACGATCATGGCCCGTCCTGGTTCTCGATCGTCCCGCCGCCGTCCGTGGGGCGGGATGCAGACCCGTCCGTGGGTGTGCACCGGTCGTTATCGGCGACGGTCGCACCCCCGTTAGCCTGGCGTGGTGACCATCGTCGAGGACCTGCTCGCCGGGCCGCGGGGGCGGCGCCTCTGCTGGGAGGTCGTGCTCGGTACCGTCGGCGACCAGCCGGACGACGACACGCTCTTCTGGGCGTCCTACTGGACCTCCGTCCACCGCGGTGACGGCGTCTCGCTGTTCGGACCCGGAGCGTCCGAGCCGCGTCCGGCTCCGTCGGACGACGACGTGGTCACCGCCGTCGAGGCCCTGTTCGACGCTGCCGACCCCGCGTCGGCCACGCTCGACCAGGTGCTCGCGGCCCTCGGTCGCGCAGCGGAGTCGGCGATGTGGTGGCAGGAGCCGGACGCCGAGGACGTCCTGCTCGGGACCGTCGTCCCGCGGTCGCTGCACGAGCGGATCGCCGCGGCGGTCGCGGCTGCCCCCGGCGTGCAGGCACTGTTCGCCACGGCTCCGGTTCCGGCTCGATGGACCGTCATCCCGGACACGTCCGGGTACGGCGGCGCCGTTCGCCCTGCCGCAGCAGTGCTCGCCGAGTGGCGGCGCGAGCTGCTGGACGAACGCTCCCACGACCTGGGCGACCCGGTCACCGCGCCGATCAGCGGGACGTGGTGGACGACCCCTCCCAGCGGGCTCCTCGACACCACCACCGAACGCGACGGCCGCGGGCCACTCGGGTTGTGGGCGGTCGAGGACCACACCGGGTGGGAGCGCGCGGCGGTCGCCCCTGCAGCGGTCGATCCGTCCGCGCGCATCGTGGTGGTCGACGACGCCGAGGACTGGGCCGCACTCTGCCGTGCGGCACCGATCGACGTCACGGCCACGACCCGTCGCCACGACTGGTACCGGGCGACCGGTCGCGACGGCGCCTGGGTGGTGCCGGACTGGGCCGCGATCGCCGAGCGGTACGACGCGGTGCACCTGACCCTGCGGGGGTGGCTGCGCGCCTCCGGAACCGCGATCCCGGTCGACGCGGACTCGGCCGACGGCACCGCGGACTCCGCCGACGGCACCCTGGGCTCGGCAGAGGGCGTCCTGCACTCGGCTGACGGCACCCCGGCGAGCGTCATCGCCGGGTGGACCCCCGACACGACGGTCTGGCTGCGCGACCCCCGACCCGCGCTCGGCCCCTCGACGATGTGGCGGTGGAGCGGCGAAGACCGCGGCTGGTTGCCGGCCTGAACTCTCATGGACGAGTTATTCCCGATCCGATCCTGGATGATCGCCGGGCGATGTCCCCTGTTTTATCTCATGAGCGTGTTACCGTGGCGACCATGTCCGACACCACCACCGTCGTCACGCCCGCCGAGCCGACCGGCACCGCGCCCGCCGCTCCGCTGCGCGAGGTCGGCGCCCTCATCCGGGGCGCCCGCAAGGGCCGCAGCATGACCCAGACCCAGCTCGCCGAACGCGTCGGCACGAGCCAGAGCGCGATCAACCGCATCGAGCAGGGCGGACAGAACCTGTCGCTCGAGATGCTCACACGCATCAGCGACGCGCTCGACCAGCAGATCGTCTCGATCGGCGGCGCCCCGCAGCGCGCCCACCTCCGGGTGCAGGGCGGTCGGAAGCTCAGCGGCTCCATCGCCGTGAACTCGAGCAAGAACGCCGCCGTCGCACTGCTCTGCGCGTCGCTGCTCAACCGCGGGGTCACCCGGCTGCACAAGGTGGCCCGCATCGTCGAGGTCGACCGCATCATCGACGTGCTCCGCAGCCTCGGGGCCACCGTCACGTGGTCGGAGGACGGCGAGGTCCTCGAGATCGTCGCCCCGTCGGACCTGCGACTGGACGCGATCGACGCCGACGCCGCCCGGCGCACCCGGAGCGTGCTCATGTTCCTCGGCCCGCTCAGCGGTCGCTACGGCTCGTTCCGTCTGCCCTACGCCGGCGGCTGCGACCTCGGCACCCGCACGGTCGAGCCGCACCTCATCGCCCTGCGGCCGTTCGGCGTCGACGTCGAGGCGACCTCCGGCTGGTACGAGGTCGACGTGGCGAACACCGAGGTGCCGACGAAGTCGGTCGTGCTGACCGAGCGCGGTGACACCGTCACGGAGAACGCGATCCTCGCCGCGGCCGCCCGCGACGGCGTCACCACGATCCGCAACGCCAGCCCCAACTACATGGTGCAGGACCTCTGCTTCTTCCTCGAACTGCTCGGCGTGCAGGTCGAGGGCATCGGTTCGACGACGCTCCGCATCACCGGGAAGAGCCGTATCGACGAGGTCGTGGACTACTGGCCGAGCGAGGACCCGGTCGAGGCGATGAGCCTCCTGACCGCGGGGATCGTCACCGCGTCCACCCTCACGGTGACCCGAGCGCCGATCGAGTTCCTCGAGATCGAGCTCGCGACCCTCGCCGAGATGGGGCTGCGGTTCGACGTCAGCGAGGAGTACGCCGCCGCCAACGGTCGCACGCGCCTGGTCGACATCACGGTGCACCCGTCCGAGCTGCACGCCCCGATCGACAAGATCCACGCGATGCCGTTCCCGGGCCTCAACATCGACAACCTGCCGTTCTTCGTCGTCATCGCGGCGATGGCCGAGGGCACCACGCTCGTGCACGACTGGGTGTACGAGGGCCGGGCGATCCACCTGCTCGACCTCACCCGCCTCGGCGCGAGCGTCACCCTGCGCGACCCGCACCGCCTCGACGTGACCGGCCCGACGCACTTCTCCGGCGCCGAGGTCAGCTGCCCGCCCGCCCTGCGGCCCGCGGTCGTCATCCTGCTGGCGATGCTCGCCGCGAAGGGCGAGAGCGTCCTGCGCAACGTCGGCATCATCGCCCGCGGCTACGAGCAGCTGCAGGAGCGCCTCAACTCGCTCGGCGCGTCCATCGAGACGTTCCACGACTGACCCTCAGCACCGCCCGGGCGACCTCTCCGGTCACCGCACCCGACGGCCCGTCCCCGCAAGTGGGGACGGGCCGTCACCCGTTCCGGAGAACGCACCGGTGCCTCCGACGCGTCTGCCAGACGGGACGGATGCGCGATCCAGCCGACAGGTGCTGCATGGGGACATGGCCACGAGATCGCTCCTGACCGTCCCCCTCGTCCTCACCGTGGCGGCCGCCGCCGCCGCGTGGGTCACCCTCGGCCCGGCAGCCGCCCTGGCCTTCGCCGCACTCGCCCTGCTCGAGATCGCGATGGCCGCGGACTCGTCGGTCCCGATGGCGGGCATCGCCGGTCGGCTGCACTCCCCCGCACGACGGCTCTTCCTGTCGCTCGGCATCGTCGCCGGAGTGCTCGCGATGCGCCTGCTCCTGCCACCCGCGGCCGTCGCCGTCGGCGGAGGGGCGGACCCCGCGTCCGCCGTCGACGAAGCCGTCTTCGCCCCCGGGTCCTTCTCGGCGCACCTCGCCGAGGTCCGTCCCGCACTGGCTGCCTTCGGCGCGGCCTTCATCTGGTTGGTCTTCGCCGAGTACCTGTTCAACACCGACCGCCTGTCACGGCGGTCCTGGCTGGGCGGTCTGGAGGCACGGCTCGCCCGGGTCGCGCGGCCGCGCGTCTGGTCCGTGGTCACCGCTGCGGCCGGCGTGCTCGTCACGACCGTCCTGGTCGGACGCCACGACGCGTGGGCCCCTGACACGGTGCTGCCGGTCGCCGTCTGCGGCGCGGCCGGCGTCGGCGCGTACCTCGTGTCGAAGCGGATCGCCCGGTGGGCGCTGCGGGGCGTGGACGGCACGGACACCGGAGCGGTCGGGACGAGCGGCGCGTGGCGGGTCCACGCCTACGCCTCGACGGTGGTCTTCGAACGCGGGCTCGTCGTCTTCATGCTGTTCGAGATCCTCGACGGCGTGTACAGCCTGTCGGGGTCGGGCGTGCTCGGCGTGGACGGACTCGGTGCGCTCGAGCAGGCCGCACTCGCGGTCGCAGCCATCGCCGTCGGCGCGGTGTTCCTCGCCCGGACGACGTCGCGCCTGGACCAGGCGGCGACGCTCAAGCGCCTCCGGTACCTGAAGGCCGGGGCCGCGTACGTCCTCGGGGTCCTCGCGGTGCTGCTCTGGACGAGCCTGCTCGTGCCGGTCCCCGGGGTGGTCGTCGCCTGGTTCGGCACCGTCGTCATCGGTCTCGCGCTGGCCAGCTCGCTGCCGTGGCGGGCATGGGCGCGACGGTTCCGGCGGCGGACCCTGGCGGGCTGACGCGATCGCGGTCCGTGCCGCCCCTCGCCGTTCAGGGGATCGGCACCGGCTCCCAGGAGACGAAGAGCTGCATCCGGAACGTCGGCGTCGTGTCCGACGGACGGAACCGCGAGCTGAGCGCCGCGGACATCCCGTCCGGCACGGGCACGTCGGTGCTCGCGCCCAGCCGCCCGCTCGTCTCCGTCCCGTCGATCGAGGGGACCGACTCGACCTTCTCCTGCAGCTCGTCCGCTCCGTTCGTCGGGAGGTCGGCCGACTCGAGCGCGTCCCGGTAGGCCGCGACCCCTGCGGCCGCACCGGAGGTCGTCGGTCCCTCGACCTGCAGGACGAACGACCGACCTGCCGGGGTGATGACCTCGCCGGAGGAGTCGGTGAGCCCGTCCGGGTAGTCGTCGACGGTGACGATCACCTCGCCGACCGGCAGGTCGACGACCCGGTCGCCCGGGAGGACGAAGCGTGCCGGTCGATCATCGGTGGAGCTGTAGGCGGCGACCGCGTTCCGGACCGGCGACTCGCCGTCGGTGTCGACGCCGAACGCCTCGACGCTCGGCGTGCCGGTGAGGTCCCAGACCTCCACGCCGTCCTCGAGGCGCATGGCGGTCGGGGTGGGGCCGTTGTGCTGCACGTCGGTCTCGCTTCGGTCGGGATGGGTGGAGGGGTCGGACTGGGCCCCCGGTGGCGGGCCGGCGCAGCCCGACAGCAGGGCGACGACCGCAGTGGCGACGACCGCTGCCGCGATCCCTGGGCGACGAGCGTTCAGTGCCATGCGAGCTCCGAGTCGTGGAGGTTGTCGAGGAGTTCCGGGATGCGGTTGTCGAGCCGACGTTGCTGGATCCGATCGGGGACCGACCCACCCACGAGTTCGCGGGCACGGTCGGGGTCGTCCTGGACGAGCTGCTGCCACGCGGGCAGCGTGTCGCCCTCGATGTAGTCCCACCGGGTATCGAACTCCGAGATGTTCCCCTGGGGGATGTACCAGTGGTCCACCCAGCCCTGTGTGCCGGGGCTGAAGGGGTTCACGTCGACCGGTACGTCGATGCCGCCCTCGAACTGGCCGAGCGTCTTGGTTCCGGGGATGGACGCGTCGCCGACGATCCCCAACATCGTCGTGAGGGCCTCACCGGTCGGCTCTCGGTCGTGCATCTGCTGGTAGGCGCCCTGGATGGTGTCGCGCTGCTCGCGGAGCAGCAGGGTCTCGTTGCCCTGTGCGATGCGGTCCTGGTCCCCCGTGCGCCTGCCGGCGTCGATGTCCTGCCAGGCGGAGTACGTCTGCCGCTCCGACAGCGCGGCGTCGACCGGGTCGTCGTTCGCACCGCGGAGGAGCCCCGCGGCACGGAGCTCGTCGATGCTCGTCATGCCGCCGTCGAGGTAGGCCTCGTGCATCGTCGAAGCGTCCAGGAAGATGTCCTTCTGCATGCCGAGGAACGTGCGTTCGTAGAAGGCGATCTCGTCGTCGCCCATCCCGGCCAGCTGGTCGATGAGCGGTCGGATCGACGGAGGCGCCAGCGGACGTGCCGTCTGGATGTGGTCGCGGAACGAGTGCAGGTCGAGGAAGCCCGCCGCGAAGTCCGGGCCGACCATGTTCGCCATGCCGGCCCACGTGAAGGCGGGATCGTCGAGGTACAGGCTCGCGTAGTACTCGTACGAGCCGGCGACCTGCGGCATCAGTGCCGGAGCTCCACGGTCCAGCTGCCACGTCGCCATGTCGATGCCGACCTTCTCGGCCGCACGGGTCACGTACATGCGTTGCAGCACGTCGGCGTACCGGGTCGGCGGCAGGTCGGCGGCGCGGGCCGCTCCGACGATCGCCGACAGCACCGTCGACGACGTCCCCCACGCGGGTGGATCCGCGACGAGCCGGTCGAGGACGTCCGGGTTCGCCGCCAGCCATGCCGCTCCGACCTCCGGATCCATGTGCGACAGGACCTCGAGGGGGTCGACACCCTCGGCGGAGAGGGCGGCGGCGACGACGAGGTCGAGGACCCGGTCGGTGAGGGTGCCGTTGCCCGCCTGCTCGAAGGCGCCAGCGACGTGCTCGATCCATCCTGCGTCCGCGTCGTTCTCGTCCACGAGGCGCCGAGCGCCGTCGACGAACCCCGGGCCGCCGGTCGGCACCCACGAACACGAGGCAACGAAGCGCGACCACGCGGTCCCGACCCGGTCCACCTCGGCGCGGAGCGCGGTGTCGGCCGCTCGGGCGTGCGTCACGAAGCTCCGGAGGTCGGTCGGGTCGGCGCTGCTCGTCGCGGATCCGGAGCCGGTCGAGGTCCTGATGCGCTGCGTGGGCGAGAACGCGACGGCGACCGTCGGGGGCTGCACGGGCGGCGCGGTCGGCCGCGGGTCGAAGAGCCCCTCCACCCCCGAGGCGATCCACTGCACCGCGTCGTCGTCCCGTCGTTCAGCGCGGTCCGCCTCACGCGCGTCCCAGGCCGCGACGTCGGCGAGCCGAGCGCGCTCCTCGGCGGCCAGCTGCGTGGCGAGCCGGACCTGCCGCGCCAGGTCGTCGAGCACCGACGCCAAGCGGGCTCGATCCTGGGCCTCGGTCGCGCACGCCTGTTGGAAGAGGCGTGCGTACGCGCCCCGGAACTCCTGCGACGCCGACTCTGCCGAGCCGCGTCTCCCTGCCCCCTGCTCAGCGAGGACCCGGTCTGCGTGTGATGCTGCCGTCACGAGTCCCTGCGCGGCGCCGTCGTCGAACTGTACCCCCATACAGGTGGAGCATAGCCGCCCTCCACCATCCGTGCCGGACCGATCGGGAAGGACGTGCAGCACGTTCGGCGTTGACTGACGCGTCGCAACGAATCCTGAGGAGACACGTGCTCGGTCCAGAACTGGTGGTGGCCCTCGGGCTCGCCATCGCCGTGACGGCTGCCGTCGCGGACCGCATCAGGATCGCGCCGCCCGTGCTCCTGCTCGTCATCGGCGCGCTGCTCGCCTTCGTCCCCACCTTCGGTCGGGTCGAACTGCCCGCCGAGGCCGTGCTGCTGCTGTTCCTCCCCGCACTGCTCTACTGGGAGAGCCTCACCACGTCGCTCCGGGAGATCCGCAAGAACCTGCGCGGCATCGTGTTGATGGGCACGCTGCTCGTCGTCGTGACCGCCGGCGTCGTGGCGACGCTCCTGCACCTGCTGGGCATGCCCTGGGGGCCGGCCTGGGTGCTCGGCGCAGCGGTTGCCCCGACCGACGCCACGGCCGTGGGTGTGCTCACGAAGATGCTGCCCCGCCGGAACGTCACGGTCCTCCGCGCGGAGAGCCTGGTGAACGACGGCACCACCCTGGTCGTGTACGGCATCGCGGTCGCCGTGACCGTCGGGACGCAGGAGCTCACGTTCTGGAACGTCTCCGGCATGCTCGTCCTGTCGTACGTCGGCGGGGTCGCGGCCGGACTCCTCGCCGCGTGGCTCGGCTCGCTCGTGCTCCGACGGGTCGACACGGTCGTGCTCGAGAACCTCGTCACGCTGCTCGTGCCGTTCGCGGCGTTCCTCGGCGCCGAGGCCGTCGGCGCGTCCGGGGTGCTCGCCGTCGTCGCCGCGGGCATCGTCGTGAGCCAGGTCGCTCCGAAGCTCGACCGGGCGGAGACCCGCCAGCAGGTCCGCGCCTTCTGGTCGTTCCTCACGTACCTGCTCAACGGTGCGCTGTTCGTGCTCGTCGGCATCGAGGCGATGGTCGCTGCCCGTGCCCTCGCCGCCCGTGAGCTGTGGAGCGGCGTCGGTCTCGTGCTCGCGGTCTCCGTCGTGCTCGTGCTCGTGCGGTTCGCCTTCGAGGGCACGATCGGAGGAACCGTCTGGCTCGTCACCCGGCGGTTCGGCGGCGAGCCGCGGGAGGGTCGACGCGACCGACTGGTGAGCGGCTTCGCCGGGTTCCGCGGTGCGGTCTCCCTGGCGATGGCGGTGGCGGTGCCGCGCACGCTCGAGTCCGGGGGCGCCTTCCCCGACCGCGACCTCATCGTGTTCGTCACCGCCGGCGTCGTCGTCGTGACCATCGTCGGCCAGGCACTCGTGCTCCCCGCCGTCCTGCGGCGCGCGGCGCTCCCCGAGGACGAGTCCGTCGGCGAGGAACGCCGCTACGCCGAGCGCACGGCGGTCGAGGAAGCGCTCGACGCGCTCCCCCGCCTGGCGCGCAGGGCAGGTGCCGACCGGGCGACGATCGACCGCGTCCGACGCGACCTGGAGGCCCACCTCGACATGATCCAGGCTCGGGAGGAGGACGACGAGGACCACCCGACGCTGCAGCGGCACGACGCGACGGTCGCGCTCGAGCTCGCCCTGGTCCGGCACAAGGCCGCCACCCTGCTGCGGCTGCGGGACGACGACGAGATCGACGACCTGGTGCTCCGGCAGGTGCGCGCGGGCTACGACGCCGAGGAGGCGCGGCTCGAGGGATCGACGCCGAGCTGAGCCCGCCCCATGGGCGGTTGCTCGAGCGGCCCCGCCACGGGCACAGCGCCCGGCCCGAGCGCTGACGACACCCAGGGAGCCGCACCGGGCGTCGCCCAGACGAGGCCGTCGGCAGTGAAGGCGAGCACGTCGACGTCTCCGTCGGCGGTCAGTCGCCGGAGGTCGTCCTCGTCCCCGGCGACGACGGCCGTCGCGAGGACGTCCGCCGTCAGGACGTCGTCGGCGACGACGGTCGCCTGCACGAACACGGGCGCGCTCCGCCGCCAGATGTGCTCCCCGCGCTCCGCGGTTCCCGAGGTCGCGACCGCACGTCGGCTGCCGCCGAGCCGCACGACCCCGACGACGGTGTCCCGACGTCCGGGATCGACGACACCGACCGACCACGGCTCGTCGGGTCGGTGGGTGCCGCGGACGAGTACGTCGCCGCCGGCGCTGAGCATCCAGGCGTCCGTGCCGGTGTCGAGGACCTCCCCGGCGTCACGGATCGCGAGTGCTTTGACGACGCCGGACAGGTCGATCACCCCGTCCGGGCGGTGGGGCGTGAAGGCACCACCGGTCCGGTCCCGCCACGACAGGGCGAGCGCGTAGACGTCCCGGACCGCGGTCGGCGCATCGGACAGCCGGAGCGACCCGGCGGCGATGCGGCTCAGCACCGAAGCGGGGTCCCAGAGGCTGTAGCGGTGGTCGTACCCGGCGAACACGGCGCGGACCGCGGACGCGGCCTCCGGAGTGGCACCGCGGAGGCTCACGACGGTCCCCATCGTCTCGAACGTCAGGACGCTCACAGGCCGGCCTGGTCGATCGCGGACTGCAACGACGTGGTGTAGCCCCCGCTCGTGAACGTCGCGCCGCTCACCGCCTGGATCTGCGCCGACTGGGTCTGCAGGGCCTCCTGCCGGAGGATCGGGGCGGCCTGCTGGCTGATCGCGACGGAGCGGCCGTCCCGGTCGGTCAGGTGCAGGGGGGTCACGTCGGTGATCTTCCCGTCGGCGACGGTGATCTGCACCTGGACCTCGCCGTACTGCGTCTGCGCCGCGGCACCGGTGAAGGTCCCGGAGTCGGACGCGCCGGACGAGCCGGATGCAGACGAGCCGGACGCCGACGAGCCGGTGCCGGACGGTCCCGGCGACGCCGACGAGCCGGAGGTCCCGCCCGAGCCGGCGCTGCCGGACGACCCGCTCCCCGACGTCGTGCCCTGCGCCGGTGTCGTCACGGCCGGCTGTCCGCCGAGCTGCCACCCGATGGCGAGCACCGCCACCGAGGACGGGACGCCGCCGACGACCACCCGGGCCCTCACGACCCGAACCGTTCCTGGTGGATCTGGTGCTCCGGGACGCCGGCGAGCCGGGCCTCCCGCACCACCAGGTCGGACCACGCCTGCGGCCCGCAGACGTAGAGGTCGGACTCGAGCAACCGCGGGAACACCGACCGCAGGCTGACCCCACGACGGAGGTCGTCCTCCGTCATCCAGCTCTCCTGCGACCTCGCGCGGTGCCCGACCACGGCGAAGAGGGTGCTCCCGGTCGCCGCAGCGAGCTCCGCGGTCTCCTGCCACAGGTACTGCTGCTCGGCGTCGGTCCCCCGCAGGAGCACCGTGGCCTCGCCGGGACGCAGGTCGGTGTCCTCGAGCAGCGCGCGGACCGGCGTGATCCCGATGCCCGATGCGACGAGGGCGAGGTACGGGGCCGTGCGGGCCCGGGTCGTGAACAGGCCGTAGGGGCCCTCAAGGGACACCGCGGTACCCGGCCGGATCCGCCCGAGGCGCGCGGACCCCGCTCCGAGGTCGCGCACGGTGATCCGGGCACGCTCTCGTCCGGGCACGGCCGAGAACGACACCGGGTGGGCGTGCCACCAGGTCCGCGCGGACCAGAACCGCCAGACGCCGTACTGGCCGCCGCGGGCACCCAGCCGGTCGAGGTCGCGGCCCGCCAGGTGGATCGACACGACTCCGGGAGCGATCGGCTCC
This sequence comes from Curtobacterium uvaldense, assembly GCF_028307415.1. NCBI lineage: Bacteria > Bacillati > Actinomycetota > Actinomycetes > Micrococcales > Microbacteriaceae > Curtobacterium > Curtobacterium uvaldense. The sequence goes on from NZ_JAQMHU010000008.1 coordinate 76,236, forward strand.
ACCGCCACCACCCGGATGCGGTGCCGCAGGCTCACGACCACCGGTCGGACGAAGCGGTGGACGACGACGAGACCGAGCGCGACGGCGTACGCGGCGATCCAGTACACCCGCTGCCAGGTGCCCTGCCCGAGCACGCTGCCGACGCTGAGCATGTGCGGCAACGCGACGAGGACGGCGGCGTAGCTGAGCAGGTGGACGACGTGCCACGCCTCGTACGGCAGTCGACGCCGGACCGCGACGAGGGACGACACCACGACCGCGACGAACAGCCCCAGGGCGAGGTACGCGAGCGGCATGTCCGGCGTGGAGAAGAGCGAGACGGTCTCGGCGATCGGGCCGGTACCCGACGACGCGCCGTAGCCCAGCGTCAGCAGCACGCCGTGTGCCAGCAGCAGGTACAGCACGGGCTCGCCGAGCGACCGGTGCACCGCGATCGCCTTGTCCTGGCCGAACACGCGGTCGATCAGCGGCACGCGCGCGGCGAGCACGAGCATCACGAGCACCAGGTCGGTCGCGACCAGACCGGCGACGATCCCGGCGTCGGTGAGCACGCCGCCGACGCCCGAGACCGAGTGCGATCCCGGCGAGGCCAGCCAGAGCGCGACGGCGACGGCGGCGGACGCCCACGCGAGGACACCGAGCAGGTCGGTGACCGCAGCACGGCCGCGACCGGATCGGCGACGGCGCCGGGCGGCGACCTCGAGGGGCTCCGCGGGCGGTGCCGGGAAGTGCCGCGGCGGAGCCGCCGCGGCACGTCGGGTGGGGCGAGCGGTGTCGATCATCGTCTCGTTCCTCTCCAGCAGGTGATCGGGTGACGTTCAGCATCGATACCGGTCCCATGAAGCAGCCCGGAACGACGGCCCTGCTTCGTTCGAGACCTCGAACGAAGCAGGGCCGTCCCCGGGCCTCAGCGCGCGGGCAGTCGCACCACCGCGACGGCGCCGCCGCCGGGTGCGTTCGCAAGCGTGGCCTCCCCGCCCGCCCGCTCGGCGAGCCCTCGGACGAGCGCCAGGCCCAGTCCGCTGCCACCGAGGACGGCCCGCCGTGCGTCGTCGGCACGGGTGAAGCGGTCGAACGCACGCGGGAGGAAGTCCTCCGGCACACCGGGACCGTCGTCACGGACGACCAGCTGCAGTGCGCGGTCCTCCTGCCGGACCAACGTGATGCCGACCTCGACGTCCGGAGCGCCCGCGGCGATCGCGTTCGCGACGAGGTTGTCGACGACCCGTCCGAACGCCGCGGGGGTGATGCCGTACCGTTCGGCACCGTCGGGCACGTCCACGGTGAAGTCGACCCCGCTGGTCCCCCCGAGCGCCCGAGCCCGGTCGACACTGCCCATCAGCTCCGTCACGAGCTCCGCTGCGGTGGTCGACGGCGTGGCCTGCGTCTCGTCGAGCCGGCTCAGCTCGAGCATGGTGTCGGCGAGTGCGGTGAGACGCGCGGCGTCGGACTCGGCGGCCGCCAGCTCCCGCTCGAGCGCGGCGGCGTCACCGGACGACCGGTGCGCGAGCTCGAGTCGTGCCGTCAGTGCCGCGAGCGGCGTCCGGAGTTCGTGGCTGGCGTCGGACACCATCCGTCGTTCGCGGACCGCGTTCTCGCGTTGCCGGTCGATGAAGGCGTTGAGGGTCCTCGCGAGGTCGGCGAGCTCGTCCTCCGACGGGCCGACGGGCAGGTGCCCGGTCGCGTCCCCGCCGCTGAGCGCCTCGGCGGTCCGACGCATCCGCGCGACGGGTCGGAGCGCGACGGTCGAGAGCAGCCAGGCGGCGAGGCCCGATGCGACGAGCGCGAGCAGGGTCCCCACGACGAGCGAGCGGTCGACGCGTTCGACCGTCTCGTGCCCGGCACGGCCGTCCTGCGCAGCCCACACGACGAACCGTCCGTCGGCGCTCGCGACCGGTGTGCCGACGAGCGTCGCGCTGCGGTGCCCGTCGCCGAGCCGGAGCGTCGTGGTCGATCGTGGGACGCCGTCCGAGAGCGACCGGCGGAGGTCGTCCGGCAGCGTGTCGACGATCCACTCGCCGGTCGAGGAGCGGATCCCCACGAGGACGCCGTCGGCCGGTCGGTCGGGCGCCTCACCCGGGTTGTCCCGGAGGTCGGCGACGAACGGCGCCGCGTCGCCGACGGCGAGGGACCGGTCGGTCTCCAGCGTGGCCTGCCGCACCTCGGCGTGCAGCACGAGCGCGACCAGGGAGAGCACGACCGCGCCGACGAGCACGCTCCCGATCGTGATGCGCGCGCGGACGGACAGCCGCCGCATGAGCCTCACGGACGGGACACGACGTCGAGCGCGTAGCCGACGCCCCGCACGGTCCGGATGGCCACGTCGGCGCCCGAGGCGTGCAGCTTCTTCCGCACGTAGCTGACGTACTGGTCGACGATCGTGGGGTCGAAGTGCTCGGCGCTCCCCCACACCTCACGCAGCACCTCCGCCCGGGACCGGGTCTCCGGCGCCCCCTGCACCAGGTACCGCAACAGCGAGAACTCCTTCACGCTGAGGGGCAGGTCCCGGCCCGCCACGGTCGCCCGGACGGTCACGGTGTCGAGTCGGACGGCGCCGGCCTGCACGACGGTCACGGCACCGGCGGACCTGCGGCGGAGCTGCGCCCGGATCCGGGCGTTGAGCTCGGCGATCGCGAAGGGCTTCGTGAGGTAGTCGTCCGCGCCGGCGTCGAGCCCGAAGACCCGGTCGTCGACGGCATCCCGCGCGGTGACGAGGATCACCGGGAAGTCCTGGCCCGTCTCGCGCAACCGACGACACACCTCGAACCCGGTCATCTCGGGGAGCATGACGTCGATCGCCGCCGCGTCGAACGACCGCGCGGCCGCAGCCACGAGCGCGGCGACGCCGTCGGTGACCACCGTGACCGCGTGCCCCTCGCCGACCAGTCCACGCTCGACGAGCGCGCCCATCGCCGGGTCGTCCTCGACCACCAGGATCTCCGCCACGTGCACCTCCGTTGCGACGATCATGCACGACGGACGCCGTCAGGAGGTCGGGACCTGCCCTGCCCGGAGCATCGCGCGCTCGAGCAGTTCGAGGTCGATGCCGACGTGCCGACGTGCGAGCACCCCCGCGTCGACCGACCGCCCGGCGCAGACGGCGTCGACGAGCCCCTCGTGCTCGAGCAGGGCACGGTGCTCCATCTCGGCCATGCCCTCGGCGGTGCCCCAGAGGTGTGCGGGCGCCGCGATCGACACCTGCGACTCGAGGTCGGCGAGCGCCGCTGCGAGCACGGCGTTGCCGGCGGCGTCGATGATCGCTCGGTGCAGCACCGCGTCCGCCTGCTGCTTCTCGAGCCCGGACGCGGCGGCGCGGAAGTCCTCGAGCCGGGTGCGCAGCGTCGTCCGGCCGTCGTCGGTGATCCGCTCGGCCGCTGCGGTGGCGAGTGCGCCGTGCAGCAGGGCGATCGCGTCGGTGGTGTCGCGGATGCCGGCCCAGCGTGCGAGCAGCGTCCGGGCGACGGCGTCGGAGGACGAGTCCGGCCACTGCGAACGGACGAAGGTCCCGCCGCCCCGTCCTCGACGTGTCTCAAGCAGGCCGCGGTCGACCAGTCGAGCGAGGGCCGCGCGGACGGTGACGCGTCCGACACCGAGGAGCACGGCGAGTTCACGCTCGGGCGGCAGCCGGGAGGCGGGCAGGTACTCCCCGACGGCCACGGCGGTGACGAGCCGGTCCTCGACCTCGTCGACACGGGTCTCCATCGCGCGATCTGGCACTCGGCCCCCTCCTTGCGTTTCGTCCACGTTAAAGGACGAGAAAAGGTATTGCAGAGAACCTTTGCCCGGTCCATGCTGTGCGTCATGTCCCGCATCACCGAAGGCACGATGCCGTTCCAGGACGGCGAGACCTGGTACCGCGTCACCGAACCCGACGCCCCGACCCCCGGTGCGCTCCCGCTCGTGGTCCTGCACGGCGGCCCCGGCATGGCGCACGACTACCTCCGGAACCTCGCGGCACTGGCCGACGAGACCGGTCGCACCGTCGTGCACCACGACCAGTTCGGCTGCGGCCGCAGCTCCCACCGACCCGACGCCCCGACGGAGTACTGGACCCCGCAGCTCTTCGTGGACGAGTACGCGGCCCTCGTGGACCACCTCGGTCTCGGCGACCACCACGTGCTCGGCCAGTCGTGGGGCGGCATGCTCGGCTCCGAGATCGCGGTCCGGCAGCCGGAGGGGCTCCGCTCCCTGGCCGTCTGCAACTCCCCCGCGTCGATGCAGCTCTGGGTCGAGGGCGCCGCCGAGCTCCGCGCGCAGCTGCCCGAGGACGTGCAGGACGCCCTCACGCGGCACGAGCAGGCCGGCACCGTCGACGACCCCGAGTACCTCGCTGCCACGCAGGTGTTCTACGAGCGCCACGTGTGCCGCGTCGTCCCCATGCCACAGGACTTCGTCGACTCCGAGACCCAGATGGAGCAGGAGCCGACGGTGTACCACACCATGAACGGGCCGAACGAGTTCCACGTCGTCGGCACGATGCGCGACTGGACCGTCGTCGACCGGCTCGACCGTGTGGTCACCCCGACCCTCGTCGTCGCCGGTGAGCACGACGAGGCGACGCCCGCCACGTGGCAGCCCTTCGTCGAGCGCATCGCCGACGTCCGCCAACACGTCTTCCCCGGTGCGAGCCACTGCTCGCACTTGGAGCAGCCCGAGGAGTTCCGCCGCGTGGTCGCGGCGTTCCTCGCCGAGCACGACGACCAGCCCACCGGCTGAGGCGACCAGCCAGCCGGCCGGGAGGCGCGCACCCAACCCCGCCACGCGCCTCCCGGCCGACACTCCACCGGACCCGACCGGCGTGCCCACCCAGCCACACGCCCGGCGTCCGTCATCCCCCTCCCACGCACCGTCTCCCCGAACGGAACCACGATGTCGCAGCAGCACAGCGAGCTCTCTGCACAGCAGCAGCTCGAGGCCTACGGCTACAAGCAGGAGCTCAAGCGCTCCGTCTCCACCACCGACCTGCTCGTCTACGGGCTCGTCTTCATGGTGCCGATCGCCCCGTGGGCGATCTTCGGCACCGTCTACAACGCCTCGAGCGGCATGGTGCCGCTCGTCTACCTGGTCGGCCTCGTCGCGATGATCTTCACCGCGCTCGCGTACGCGCAGATGGCGAAGTCGATCCCCCTCGCCGGCAGCGTGTTCTCGTACGTCGGTCGCGGCATCCACCCCACCGCCGGGTTCTTCGCGGGCTGGGCGATCCTGCTCGACTACCTGCTCGTCCCGACGCTGCTCTACGTGTTCGCGGCCGAGAGCATGGTCGGCATCTTCCCCGGCACGCCCCGTTGGCTCTGGGCGCTCGTGTTCGTCGCGATCAACACCGTGATCAACCTGCTCGGTGTCTCGTCCCTCAAGCTCGCGAACCGCATCTTCCTGCTCATCGAACTCGTCTTCGTGGCGATCTTCGTCGTCATCGCGATCGTCGCCCTGACCGGCGGCACCGTGCCCGGCGCCTCGTTCAGCACCGACCAGGTGTGGGACCCGTCGAAGGTGTCCGCACCGCTCATCGCGAGCGCCCTGTCGATCGCCGTGCTGAGCTTCCTCGGCTTCGACGGCATCTCGACGCTGTCCGAGGAGTCCACCGGTCGCCGCGGTGGCGCCGGACTCGCGATGGTGCTCGCACTCGTCATCGTCGCGTTCCTGTTCGTGCTGCAGACGTGGCTCGCGTCGGCGCTGGCGGGCGGTCGTGACTCGTTCCCGGAGGGCGAGGCAGGGAACGCGTTCTTCACCATCGTCGAGCAGGCCTCCTCGAGCGGGTGGGCGACCGCGTTCTTCGCCGTCAACGTGCTCGCCGTCGGCATCGCGAACGCCATGGCCGCCCAGGCCGCGACGAGCCGCCTCCTCTTCTCGATGAGCCGCGACCGACAGCTGCCCGCCTTCCTGCACAAGCTGAACGGCAGGCTCGTCCCGCAGAACGCGATCATCGTCGTCTCCGTGCTCTCCGCGATCCTCGTGCTGTTCTTCGTCGGGCAGATCGACACCATCTCGTCGCTCGTGAACTTCGGCGCGCTGTTCGGCTTCATGCTCCTGCACGTGTCGGTCGTCGTGCACCACGTCGTGAAGGGGAGGTCCCGCAACTGGCTGCTGCACCTCGTCGTGCCGCTCATCGGTTTCCTGATCATCGGCTACGTCCTGCTCAACGCCGCCGTCGAGGCGAAGGTGGGCGGCATCGTCTGGCTCGTCGTCGGCGCCGCGGTGTTCCTCTACTACCGCCGGACCGGCCGCTCGACCGAGGTCGGGTCGGAAGAGCCCGGCACACTGGGCGAGGGGTCCGTCGGCGGCCTCGACACCACCACCACGGAGAAGGGCCACCGATGACCACCCCCGACCACTTCCTGTCGAACACCCTGGGGCGACCCGGGTTCGCCGCCGACCGGGAGCCGGTGCTCCGGATCACCCCGGGCACCGGCGAGACGATCGGCTTCGAGACCACGGACGCCGTCTACGCCGAACTCGACGAGCACCACGACCTGGCGCAGCTGCAGGCACCGATCAACCCGGTCACCGGCCCCGTCTGGGTCGAGGGTGCCGAGCCCGGTGACGTGCTCGCGGTGCACATCCACGACATCCAGCTCACCACCCACGGGTGGTCGGTGTCGCTGCCGGGATCGGGCGCGCTCCAGCACGTCATGCCCGAGGGCGTCTTCGCCCGCCGCTGCCCGATCGAGGACGGTGTGGTGCACGTCACCGACCGGCACGCCTTCCCGGCCCGACCGATGATCGGCTGCATCGGCGTCGCACCGGCATCGGGGACGAACTCGACGATCATGCCGGCGTACGCCGAGGGCGGGAACATGGACGTCACCGAGGCGCGTCCCGGCTCGACCGTGTACCTGCCGGTCCGGGTGCCCGGTGCCCTGCTGTCGATCGGGGACATCCACGCGATCATGGCCGAGGGCGAGTCGTCCTTCGTCGCGATCGAGGCGCAGGGCACCGCGATCGTCTCCGTCGACCTCGTACAGGGCGGTCGGCCGATCCGTGCGCCGCGCATCGAGACCGCCGACGAGTGGCTCTTCGTCGGGCTCGGCGACCCCGTGCAGGAGAGTGTCCGACGCGGCTACGAGGACGCGTTCGCGTTCCTCGTCGAGGACCACGGGTGGACGGCCGAGGACGCCTACGCGGTGCTCAGCGCGGTCGGCGACTCGAAGCTCGGCGGGCCGACCGGTTCCGGCGACCCGGACCCGCTGCACCCGTTCGCAGCGGTCGGGGCGGTGACCCTGCACCGGGTGCCGAAGGCGGTCCTGTAGCGGACGACGGACGGGAGGCGCAGGGCGGGGCCGCCACGGGCCTCCCGTCTGGTGGTCCCCGCGGCATGAGCGTGCCCGGTCGTGCGGACCGGCCCGTGGGCCGACCGCGTGCTCAGTCGTCGCCGAGCACGACCGACGGATCGTCGACCTCGGCATCCGGCGGCGCCGACGCCGTCGGCTCGGGCACGCCGTTCACCGGTGGGTCCCACGCCGCTGGGCGACCTCGCCGGACCGCGGTCGGCCTGCGGCCCGCGCCGCGGGCTCGGGCATCGCCCGCCACACCTGTCCCCAGACCTGCTCGTACTCGACGCGGGACACCTGCCCGCGACGGACGGCGTCCTCGACCAGGCAGAGCAGGTCGAGCGAGGCCTCGAGGAGCCGGACGTCGCCGTGCACCTCCGGCTGACCGTTGCCGTGGAACACCGTGATTGTCAAGCGTCTGACCCCGGGACGCACGCGACGGGTCACCCTGGTGAGCAGGACGGGACCGGCGGCGTAGAGCAGGACGGCGACGACGAGGCCGACCGCCGGCACGCGGTGCAGCGCCACGACGAGTGCGACCGCTACGAGTGCGCCGGCCGCACCCCAGACCTGGAGCGCTCGGAGCAGCAGGAGCTCGCCCGCGGTGGTCCCCGGGGCGTGCACCTCGAGCGTGCGCCCGCTCCACAGTGCGCGGGAGACGGGCTGCACGGTGCACCGGCCCCACGGGTGCCACCCGGTGCGCCGTGTCGGGAGCGGTCGTCGGTCTCGGTTCGTGTCCACGACGACCAGCCTGTGGCGGACTGTTCGGGGCCGAGCCGGTCCTGACGGCGTCCTGACGGCTCGGACCGGATCCCGTACGACGTCCTGACGCTGCGACGTCGGGCCTGCGTCGTCCGTCCTCCGCCCGCTACCGTTGCCGGATGGACGACCACGCCCTCGCCGCTGCCCTCGTGACCGACGCCGCCCGGCTCGCGGCCGACATGCGTCGGGACGGGACCGACGCGGACCGGAAGACCTCGGCCGCCGACCTCGTCACCGCCGCCGACCGCGCCGCCGAGGACCTCGTCCGTCGGATGCTGCTCGAGCACCGCCCGGACGACGGGGTGCTCGGCGAGGAGGGCACCCGGTCCGAGGCGACCCACGGACGCCGGTGGACCGTCGACCCGATCGACGGGACGTTCAACTACGTCGCCGGCCTGCCCGCGTGGTGCAGCGCGGTGTCGCTCGAGGTCGACGGCGTGCTCCGGGTCGGTGCGGTCCGTCGTCCGCTCGCCGACGAGACGTGGGTGGCGTCGGACGGGGTGACGACCCGTGACGGCGAGGCCGTGCCGCCGGTGCAGGACGTGACCCTCGCCGCGACGAGCGTGGCGACCTTCCTCAACAGCTCGCACCTGCGCGCCGCCGAGGCGGCGCCCATGACGGCGCTCCTGGCAGCGGCGGCAACGGTCCGGATCAGCGGGTCGGGGTCCTGCGACCTGGTGGACGTCGCAGCGGGCCGCATCGGCCTCTGGGTGCAGACCGACTGCGCCGACTGGGACTGGCTCCCGGGGCGGGCGCTCGTCGAGGGCGCCGGTGGCGCGGCCACCGTCGTCCGGGCCCACGGGCACGACTGGCACCTCGCCGGAGCCCCGACCGCGGTGCGCGAGGCCGCCGAGCTGCTCGGCGCCTGAGCAGCACCCTGCGCGGAGGGGCGGCACTGCCCGAAGCCGCCTCCTCCGCACCGCCCGGTGCACGTCGTCGTGAACCGGGCGCGTCCTCGGTGGTACCCCCACCGAGACGTCCGGCCGTCAGGCCGTGGCCTGCAGGCGGTCCTGCTCGTCGACCGCGATCTCCACCGTGCCGGACGCGGACGGTCGGCCGAGCGCACGGTGCTCCCAGCCGGCCGCGCGGTACGCGTCCGCGTCGAGCGCGTGCCGGCCGTCGACGATGCGTCGGTGGTGGACGAGCGCGCCGAGGTCGTGCGGGTCCACCGTGCGGAACTGCTCCCACTCGGTCAGCAGCACGACCACGTCCGCATCGATCACCGCCGCGGTGAGCGACGGCGCGTACCGCAGGGTCGGGTAGGCGCGCGCGGCGTTCTCCATCGCCTCGGGGTCGTACACGGTGACGACGGCACCCGCCTCGTCGAGCATCCGTGCGACGTCGAGCGCCGGCGCATCGCGGATGTCGTCGGAGTTCGGCTTGAACGCCGCGCCGAGCGCCGCGATCCGCTTGCCCGCCAGGTCCCCCTCCGCCATCTCCGTGACCAGGTCGACGGTCCGCTGGCGGCGGCGCAGGTTGATCGCGTCGACCTCGTCGAGGAAGCGGACCGCCTGGCCGACACCGAGCTCCTGCGCCCGGGCCGAGAACGCGCGGATGTCCTTCGGCAGGCACCCGCCACCGAAGCCGAGGCCGGGCTTGAGGAAGCGGCCGCCGATGCGGGTGTCGTGGGACAGGGCGCTCGCCAGGACGCTGACGTCCGCACCGGCCGCCTCGCAGACCTCCGCCATCGCGTTGATGAAGGAGATCTTCGTCGCGAGGAACGAGTTGGCGGCCACCTTGACGAGTTCCGCCGTCGGCAGGTCGGCCACGACCAGCGGCGTCCCCTCGTCGAGGACCGGGCGGAAGGCTGCACGCAGCTGCGCCTCGGCCCACGCCGTCTGCACGCCGAAGACGAGCCGGTCGGGGTGCAGCGTGTCCTGCACGGCGTAGCCCTCGCGGAGGAACTCCGGGTTCCAGGCGACCTCGACCTCGGTCCCGGCGGGGGCGACCTCCGCGACGAGCGCGGCGAGCCGTTCGGCGGTCCCGACCGGCACGGTCGACTTCCCGACGACGAGCGCGCGGCGGTCGATGTGCATCGCGAGCTCGCGGAAGGCGGAGTCGACGTACGTCATGTCGGCGGCGTGCGACCCCCGCTGCTGGGGCGTGCCCACGCAGACGAAGTGGACGTCGCCGAACTCGGCGGCCTCGCGCAGTGACGAGGTGAACCGCAGCCGACCGGACGCCAGGGCCTGCGCGAGCTGCTCGGGCAGGCCGGGCTCGTGGAAGGGCACCCGGCCGGACATCAGCGCCTCGACCTTGGCGGGGTCGACGTCGACGCCGAGGACCTCGTACCCGAGGACGGCCATCGAGACGGCGTGGGTGGCGCCGAGGTACCCCGTGCCGATGACGGTCAGGCGGGGCTGGTGGGCGACCGGCGGCATCGCGGTGTCGGGGATGGGTGTGACGGAAGCAGACATGGGAAGGGCTCGCTCTCGGGTCGCGAAGGGTGGGTGGTGACGGACCGCGGTGGCCGTCGGGTGTCAGTCGGTGCAGGCCGTGGTGCTGAACTCGTTCGAGCCGACCACGGTGTTGTCGCAGGAGACGGTGTTGCCCTCGACGGGTCGGAGGGCGAACGCGACGCCGTCGGTGTTGCCGAGGTCGACGCGGTTGTCGGTGAAGGTGTTGTCGGTCCCCCAGCCGGACAGCAGTTCGTGGGTCTGGAAGCCGTCGAGCGGTGAGCGGACGCCCCGGTTCCCGGTGACGGTCCACCCGTTCCCCTTGACGTCCACCCACGAGTCGGCGTGGTTCTCGCCCTGCATCCCGACACCGTCGAAGGAGTTGTCGGAGAGGGTGCCTCCGGTCGTCCCCTCCTTGATGTCGACGTTCTCGGCAGCGGTGTCGGCGATGGTGTTGCCCGTGACGACGTTTCGGTCGCTGCGGTCCTCACGGCAGTCCGAGACCTTGCACCAGTTGCTCTTCGAGGAGCCGATGTAGATGCCCTCGCCGAACTGCGGCTTCCGGAGACCGGTCCTGCTGACGCTGTTGCCGCGGACGGTGTTGTCGCTGCTGTCGGCGCGCAGGTGGATCCCCTCGTCACCGATGTCGGTGACCGTGAGGCCGTCGACCGTCGAGTGCTGGACGTCGTCGAACATGACGCCCTTCTGCCCGTTGCGGACCGTGAACCCCTCGAGCCGCCAGTAGGACGCGCCGTCGAGGTGCAGGACGTACCCGCCCTCCACGTCGCCGCCGTCGAGCACGGCGTCACGCGGGCCGCACAGCGTCACGGGTGCGTCCGACGACCCGGCCGCGGAGGCCTCGAACCGGCCGGTGTACGTGCCGGACGCGAGCCGGATCACGGCCCCTGCTCGAGCGTCGTCGAGTGCCTTCTCCAGCGCCTTCGCCGTGCTGACCGTCGTCGTCGCGGCGGCCTCGCACCGGGCCGTGTCGACCGGGGAGGCCTGTCCCGTCCCGGCGTCGGGCGATCCCGTCGCGGTCGCGTCGGGCGTCGCACGGGTGTCCGGGACACCGTTCGGCGTCGCGGCGGGGGTCTGCTCGACGCTCGGCGTCGGCCGGGGGCGAGCGGCCTGCTCGTCCCCCCGGTCCGCACCGCTCGTGGCGGCCCACACACCGCCGACCACCAGCGCTCCGACCGCCAGGCCCGCTGCGCCGACGACGAGGTGTGACCGCAGGCGACGGGGTCGTCGCGTCACCGGTCAGCTCCCCGAGGGTGCGACCGCACCCGGCTCGGCAGCGTGCGTGCCGCGGCCCGCCACGGGCGGGAGACCGAGCGAGGCCGGGTCCACCGCGCCGCGGGTGTAGCTGGACAGCGGTGCCTGCTTCGCGTACGGCAGCTCGCGCTGTCCCCGACGTCGACGTCGTGTCCCGCCGATCGCCGCGACCAGCACCACCGTCAGCAGCAGGAGCCACAGCACCGTCAACGGTTGGAACACCGCGCGCAGGGTGACGAGGAACGGTTTCGTCGACTGCCACTCGACGGTCGTGTTGCCCTGCTGGGCGGCTCCGTCGGACCGGGCGAGGTCGATCGCGCTCGGCCCGCGACCGTCCACCGTGTTGTTCTCGACGGCCGTGCCACCCACCGCCCCGACCATCGTGACCCCGTGCACGCGGGCATCGTCGATCGCGTTGTTCGTCACCGACGAGGACGCGCTGTCCCGGACGTACACGCCGATGTCCGCGCCGTCGACCGAGTTCTCGGAGACCTCGGTGCGACTGGGCCCGTCGAGGACGGCGATGCCGTTCTGCGACGAGTCCTTGACCACGTTGTTGCGGACGACCACGTCGTCGGCGTCGTGCCGGACGACGATGCCCATCTCGTTGCGTGCGACCGTCGACCCGCTGATCCGGACGTTCTTCCCGCCGATCACCTCGATGCCGTAGCGCCCGTTGCCCGAGCTGTTGCTGTCCGAGAGCGCGTTGTTGCCGTAGGTCGTCGTCGGCATGCCGGCCGCGTTCGGCCCCGCCGCGAGCCCGCTGCCGTTCAGCGTGATCCCGTTGCGACCGTTGTCCGAGGCGGTCACCTGGCTGAGGACGATGCCGGTCGACGCCCGCGTCATCTTCACGCCGTCCACCGCGTTGTCCGTCGACCGGACCGACGTGAACGTCGAGTTCGTGACGTAGCGGTGCAGCACGAGGCCGTCGATGAGCGAGTGCTCCACCGTGGCGTCCGACATCGTCACGCCGTCCGCGCTCGTCAGGAAGAGGCCGTAGGCGTTCCCGTCGAAGGCGACGTGCTGCACGAGGGCGGACACGTAGCTGTAGCCACCGGCGCTCGCCGTGGCGCTGCCGCTCTTCGGGAGCTCGCCGGTCGGCAGGATGGCGTTGCCGAAGACGTCCTTCGTGGTCCGTTCGGTCTTGCCCTGCTGGTCGCCGGAGGCCTGGTCCAGGGTGGAGAGGTTCGTCCCGGTCAGGGAGACCCCGCCGGTCGTTCCGCTCCAGAAGCCCAGGTGTGAGAACGCCGCGTACTGCAGGGTCGCGGTCCCGCCCTGGACCCGGACGTACGCTCGTCCGTCGGAGGTCTGCTGGTCGACCCGCCCTGCCTGCGGGTCCCAGGCGTCGATCGTGACCGGAGCCTTCGCCGAACCGACGACCTGCAGGCTGCCGGCCTGGGTGACGATCGACACGAAGCCCTCGTGGTTGCTCGCGAGGTGGATGCGCAGGCCGTCGGGGCTCGCGAGTCGCAGGGTCGCGCCGTTCTCGACGACGATGTTCTCGCTGAGCAACCAGGAGCCGTCCGGCTGCTTGACGAACGTGGACGGTGCGAGCCGGGCGAGGTCGTCGACGGTGTACGCCGCACCACGGGCGACGAGGACGAGCGTGTAGGACGAGCCCGTGGCGAGCCGGTACGGCTGCGAGACCGCGAGGCCGCTCCACCGCGCCGCCGAGGCCAGTGCACGGACGTTGTAGATGCGGTCGTTCTCGGCCGTCACCAGCCGGGCCTCCTTGTCCGGGTCGCCCCCGTAGGGTCGTCCCGTCACCGGGGCCGTGGCCGCGGACGCCGTCGCCGCGACGGCGGCGGTGGGCACGCCGAGGACACCCGTGAGCAGGAGCCCGGCACCGACGAGCAGCCCCGCGGCGAGCCGCGGCGTCGTCTTCGTCAGCGCGCTCATGCCGCGACCGCCTGGTCGTCGGAGGTCGCCGCGACGGCACCCTGCGGCAGGACGACACCGGGTGAGGCCACCCGGCGACCGGTCGTCGTCTCCGGCTGGAGGGTCCGAGCCTGCTGCCCGTCACCACCGACCTGGTCGGCGTGCCGGGTGAGCCACCCCTGCTTGTTCATGGTGACGAACGAGTACACCTTGATCGGCAGGGCGACCGCGATCACGACGAGGGCGAGCATCGGCAGCACGAGCAGGTCGAGCGGGTGGCGCTTGAGGTTCGAGACCCCGCGCACCGCACGGCCGAAGAGCAGCCAGCCGATGGTGAACAGGACGCCGACGGTGCTGAGCTCCAGGCGGCTGAACAGCAGGTACCACATCGTGATGCCCATCGTCACCGGGGTCAGGATGATCTGCAGCACCGTGATCTTCGTCACGAAGGGCACCCGCCAGACCCACCCCTTGGCGATCGCCGTCAGGTACGTGCGGTAGGAGTTGCGGCTCCAGCGGATGCGCTGCTTGAAGAACGCCTTGCCGCTCGCCGGGAACATCGACAGCGCCTTCGCCGACGACTGGTGCACGGTCTTGTAGCCCGACGCGATGACGAGCCACGTCAGACGGCCGTCGTCCCCGGCGATGCACCGGCGGCCGAGGAAGAACTCGTTCTCGAGGTTGTCGAGCACCGGCAGCACGGCGGAGCGCCGGTAGGCCGCGGTCCGACCGGACAGGATCGGGACCGCACCCGCCGCGCCCATCGCCGGGACGTAGTTGAAGTACCGCAGGTTGACCAGCCAGTCGGCGATGATGCGCCAGATGCTCGAGTTCCGCTGGTAGACGTTCTGCTGCGTGCCGACACCGCCGACGCGCTCGTCGACGAAGGGCATCTGCACGGCTTCGAGGAGACCGGGCTCCCACGAGGTGTCCGAGTCCACCAGGACCAGGACGTCGTACTTCGCCCGACGGATGCCCTCGCCGAGCGCGCTCCGCTTGCCGACGTGGTGGAACAGCACCGGCTTGACGGTGGGGTCGCCCACCGCCACGATCCGGCGGTACGCCTCGGTGTCCGCCACGTCGAGGACGATGATGATCTCGTCCGGGTGCTGCTCCCGCCAGGAGTCGAGGCAGCGGAGCAGGATGTCCGGGTCCTCGTGGAAGGACGGCACCACGACCGAGGTCGTCGTGCGGAAGCCGTTCTCGACCGGACGAGCGCGCGCCGAGAGCACGACGCGGTAGAGCCACAGTGCCCAGACGATGATGCCGGCGATGCCGATCGGGAAGTACTTGAGCGCTTCGTGACCGAAGGCGGCGATGTTGTCGAGCACGACCTGGGTCGAGGTCTGCGACGCGAAGAGGACGAGCGGGTGCATGAGGTCGGGTCCTTCGTGCGGTGTTCGGTTTCGGGTACGGAACACGACACTCGGCAGCACCGCACGACGGCACGCCGCGCAGGGTGACGCGGGAGCCGCCTGGGTCAGCGGTGCGGAGAGGGTCGGGACAGCGCCGGATCCCCCCGTCGCTGCATGTCGCCAGCCCGGATCGGGGACCGTGGTCCCACTCCGACGCTGAGCGTTGGGCTGAACGTACTCTCGGGTGTGTCGCACCACAAGCACAGGGGAACCGCATTGCGGTCTTGCGGGATTCCGTAGCGGGGTGCTCCGCCGTTGCGGTGCGGTCCGGTGGGGTGCCGCACCGCACCGGACGGGAGGAACGCGGCGGTCCCGCCGCGCGCCTCCCGTCCGTCACCGGCAGGTCGTCTCCCTGCGCGGGGACCGGGCGGCGTCCCCTCGGCGGGCTGCAGCGCCCGCAGCGCGTCCGCGCTCCGCTACAGTCGGGCCTGTCTGCTCGACCCGGGTCGGAGCAGGACCGCACAGCACGACCCCCGTGCACGGCGCGGTGACCGAGGGGTGGGACGTCGTGGCGCGTGCAGGATCCGACGAGGAAGGCCAGGGGTCGCGGGCACCCGCGGAGAGCGGACCCCCGCGTCGCCGCCGCGCAGCTCGCGCCGCTGCGCTCGCCCTGACGATCGTCACGTGCGCGGCGGTCCTGGTGGGTGTCGACACGCTCGTGCCGAGCGGCGACCCTGCCGGAGCCGGCACCGCGGGGCGCGCCCCCAGCGTCACCGCGACGAAGCTCACCGCGACCAGCAGCGTCACGGCGACCCGGACGACCGTCCGGACGACGCTGCGCTTCACGAACCACTCGACGACCCGCAAGCCGGCCCGCGACGCCTGGCTCTCGCTGACCGCCGGCAGCCGGCAGTACACGCTCGGGCACGTCGGGATCCCGTCGCTCGCTGCCGGGGCGAGCACGACCGTCCGGGTGTCGCACCGGGCACCGGCACGCGCACCGGCCGGGACGTACGCCGTCCGCGCCTGCACCGGTGCGTACGCGGCGGCCGGGTGCCGGGCGTCGGCCGCCTCGGTCAGGACCGGCCGATCCGCGCCCGCACGACCGACCACCGGGGTGATGCTCGACGTCGCTCGCGCGTACTACCCGGTCCCGCTGATCGAGCAGTACGTCGACCTGCTCGCGGACGACGGTGGGCGCTTCCTGCACCTCCACCTGACCGACGACCACAACGTCGGCATCGAGAGTGCGGTGCTCGGGCAGACCACGGCGAACGCCGACCTCGAGGACGGCGTGTGGACGAGCCGGGTCACGGGCCGTCCCTTCCTCAGCGCCGCGCAGGCACGCGAGATCGCCGACCACGCGGCACGGCGCGGCATCACGATCGTGCCCGAGATCGACACCCCGGGTCACATGGCAGCGGCGTTCGCCCTGCTCGAGGCCCGGCACGGTGCGCGCTGGGTCGACCGGATCCGAGCCGACGAGAGCGAACTCGACGTGACGGCGCCGGCGAGTGCCCGCCTCGCCGCAGACCTGCTGCGCGAGGTGACCCGGACCTTCCCGGCCAGCCGCACCGTGCACATCGGCGGCGACGAGTGGGGCGACGACGCCACGGCGGCCCAGCGGGTCGGGTGGTTGAACACGATGGCCGCCGCCGTCGGTGACCGGGAGGTCTGGGCCTGGAACGACGGCATCGACCGGGCCGTCGTCGGACGGCTGGACCCGCGCATCCACGTCACGTACTGGAGCTTCGACGGCGACACCGAGGACCCGGCGGAGCGCCGCGACCGCCGAGCCCACCGAGCCGGCGCGGACGACCTGGCGGCGGTGGGGACCGACCTGCTGAACTACGACTCCTACTACCTGTACGAGGTGCCGACCGACCTCGACCCCGCCGACAGTGCGTACACGGCGGCCGACCTCCGGGCCCACTGGTCGTTGCGGACGTGGGACGGTGACTCCGGGTCGCGGCTCACCGCACCGATGTCGGGCGCGGCGGTCGCGATCTGGGGCGAGGACCTCGCGTCGCCGCCGTCGGACGCGCTGTTCCGGTGGAGCGCGCCGCACGTGCTCGCGATGCTCGAGACAGCGGGGTCCTGACGACTGGCCGACCGGGCGGCGGGACGGTGTCGGTGCCACGCTGCGGGGGCGGCACCGACACCGGTCCTACTTGATGCCGGTCGACGCGATGCCCTGCACGAACTGCCGCTGGAAGGCCAGGAACACCACCAGCAACGGGAGCACGGTCACCGTCGCGATCGCCATCACGGCCCCCCACGGGGAGCTGAACGCCGGGTTGTTCGTCAGGGTCGAGAGCGCCACCGGCACGGTGAGGTTCTCGTTGCCCTGCAGCACGACGAGCGGCCAGAGGAAGTCGTTCCACCGGGTCATGAAGCCGAGGATGACGAGGACACCGACCAGCGGCCCGCACGACGGCAGCACCACGCGGAAGAACGTCTGGAACTCCCCCGCACCGTCGAGTCGAGCAGCCTCCATCAGCGCGTCCGGGACGCCGAGCATGAACTGCCGGGCGATGAAGATCCCGACGACGTCGAACAGCGTCGGCAGGATCACCGCCCACGGGGAGTCGACGAGCCCCATCTTCGCGACGACGAGGAAGCTCGGCACGATCGTCACCTGGATCGGGATCATGATCGTGACGAGGAACGCGGCGTAGAGCAGACCGCGGCCGAGGAACCGGAACTTCGCGAGCGCGTACCCGGCCATGAGCGACACGACGACGCTCAGCGCGGTGCCGAGGCTCGTGATGAGCGCCGAGTTGCCGAGCCACCGCCACACCGGCTGGGTGCTGAACACCTGGGCGTAGTTGTCGAACGAGGGCTCTGCGGGGAACAGGTAGAACGAGCCGCTCTGCGACTGCCCTCCGGGCGTGAGCGCAGACACCACCATCCAGTACAGCGGGAACACCATCACGACCGCCAGTGCGGTGAGGACGGCGACGAGCAACCACCGACGCGGGCGGTGACGTCTCCGGGCGCGCGCTGCGGCCGAACGACCACGGGTCTCCAGGACGGCCATCAGAGCACCTCCTCCGCCTTGCGGTCGGCCCGCTGCCGCAGCAGCGTGAACACGAGCAGGATCGCGACCAGCACCAGTCCGAGGGCTGCCGCGTAGCCCATCCGGGCGTCGATGAACGCCGACCGGAACACGTACTGGATGAGCACGGTGGTGGAGAAGCCCGGACCGCCGCCGGTCATCACGTAGATGACGTCGAACGCCTGCAGCGAGAACACCACGTTGAGGATCGTGAGGATCGACGTGGTCGGTCGGAGGAGCGGCCACGTGATCGTCCGGAACCGGGCCCAGCGGGACGCCCCGTCGATCGCCGCGGCCTCCTTGAGCTCGGCGGGGACGGACTGCAGCGCACCGAGGTAGATCACCATGCAGAACCCGATGCGGGTCCACACCACGACGATCACCAGCGTGGCCATCGCCCATCCGGGAGCGGTCAACCACGGCGACCGTCCCAGCCCGAGGGCTTCGAGCAGGTTGTTCACCACGCCGTAGTCGCCGTTGAAGATCCACGACATGACGACGCCGACGACCACACCCGCGGCGACCATCGGGACGAAGAACAGCGCACGGAAGACCCCGCGACCCGGCAGCGGTCGGTTGAGCGCCACGGCGAGCGCGAGTCCGATCGCCATCGACGTCGGGACGGTCCCGATCGTGAACACGAGCGTGTTCCGCAGCGCGGTCACGATCAACGGGTCCGAGCCCATGGAGACGAAGTTGCCGCCCCCGATCCACTCCCCGTCGCCGATCGAGGTGCTGCTGTCGCGCAGGCTCAGCAGGACCGCGATGACGATCGGGACGAGCGAGAACGCCAGGAAGAGCAGTCCCGCGGGACCGACGAAGACGTACGGGACGAAGCGGCCCCGTCGCGACCGGGTGGGCCGTCCGGCGCGGAGCCCGCCGGTCGGCGGCCTGGTCGTCGCCGGGTGCACCGGCGCGGTCTCAGTTCGCAGTGACACTGCGCATCGCCCCCATCATCTGGTCTGCTGCGTCCTCCGGGCTGAGCTGCCCGAGGAGACACAGGTCGAGGTAGTCGGCGAAGACCGCGTTGAGCGATGCGAAGTACTGCCCGCTCTCGGCCTTCACCATCGACAGGGGGATCGTCGCGCCCTGGTCGATGAACTGCTGCATGGTGTCGGAGTGGGTCGCGTACCCGATGTCGGCGGCGTCGAGGGACTTCCGCGCCGGCAGCCAGTTGCCGTCGTGGCAGAAGCGTTCGACGTTCGCCCGGCTCGTGATCATCACGACGAGTTCCGCTGCGAGCTCCGGGTACCGGCTCGACTTGGTGACCGCCAGGGCGTTCCCGCCCAGGTCGCTCGCCTCGCCGGTGTTGCGCACCATCGGCGCGGTGCCCCAGTCGTCGGGCATCTCCTCGTCGAGCTGTGCCATCGGCTCGGGGTTGTTGAGCATCATCCCGATCTGCCCCGTCATGAAGAGGTTCCGGGCGACGTCGCCGCCGCCGGTCTTGCTGAGGTTGCCCGTGGTGGCGAGGCCCTCGGCGTACCACTTCCGTCCGAACTCGAGGGCACCGATCGCCTCGGGGGTGTCCATCGACGGGGTCGCTCCGTCCTCGCCGAGGAAGGCGCCGCTGTTCTGGTACACGAAGGGCAGCCACCGGTACGCGGTCTCCGGTCCGCTCCAGCCGTAGCCGAAGGCGTACTTCCCGGTGACCTGCTTGACCTCGCGGGCGACGTCGAGGAACTCGTCCCACGTCCAGGCGTCCGCGACGGCGGTCGGCGGCGTGACGCCGATGCGTTCCATGACGGTGCGGTTGTAGTAGGTGATGAAGTTGTCGGTGTGCTGGAACACCCCGTACACGCCGTCGTTCCGAGCGCCGATCGCCCAGAACGGGTCCGTGTAGTCGGCCCGGTAGTCGGCGGGAACCTGCCCGCTGATGTCGACCAGGCTGCCGTTGGCGGCGTACCGACCGATCTGCTGCGGGGTGATCCGGATGATGTCCGGGGCGAGGTCGGCGGCGAGGCGGGTGATGAACCACTGGTGGAACTGGCCCGTCGTGACCTCGACGGCGACGCTCGTGCCGGGGTGCGTGGCGACGAACTCGTCGGCGATCGCCTGGTAGCTGGTGATGTCGGTCGGGATGTTCCAGGTCGACAGGCGGATGTGCTTGGTGCCGCCGTGCGCGGCGGTCCCCTGCCCCGCGCAGGCCGCGAGTGCGCCGGCCATGGAGATGCCGGCGAGCGCGAGGAACCCCCGTCTGGCCAGCTGGGGGGATGGTCGGGTCGGCATGGTCCTCTCCTTCGAGGTCGTGGTGCCGTGTGCGTTCGGACGGGAGGCGCGGCCTGCGCGGGCGCGTCGTCGCGCCCCGCGTGGAGGGGTCGCGACCGGTGCGGCGGTCGCGACCCGACGGGTGGCCGCGCCGGCGCGGGGACGGTGGCCCCGCGCCGGGCGTGCGGGGTCAGACGAGCGCGGGACGAGCCTCCCGGTCGGCTCCCGCGGGCGCACCGGGGGTGACCGCCGACGCCGGACGCAGGGACTCGGGCAGCAGCGCGGCGTGCGCGTGCAGGAGTTCGTCGGTCATCGCGGCGATCCGGTCGAGGGTCAGGTGCGCTGCGGTCAACGGGTCGAGCGCGACCGCGTGGTGCACGTGTGCCACGTCCCCCGTGAGTGCGGCGCGCACGGCGAGCGTCTGCACGTTGGTGTTCGTGCGGTTGAGCGCGGCGAGCTGGGGCGGGAGTTCGCCGAACGACGTCGGCTGCACGCCCTTGCCGTCGACCAGGCACGCGACCTCGACGCAGGCGTCGGACGGCAGGTTCTGGATGACGCCCGTGCTGTTCGGCACGTTGCCGTACACGACCGCGGGGACGCCGGTGACGATCGCGTTGACGATGGACGCGCCGTACTCCACGCTCGGCGACAGGTCGGCCTTGAGCTTCTCGAGCTGGGCGTCCACGTCGCCCTGTTCGTCGTGCGCGAGGCAGATCTCGTAGTAGTCCCAGCGCTCCGGGATGTACTCGAGCACGGTCTCCGGGTCCTTCCGGAAGTACGGGACGTACTCGCTCGCGTGGTGGCTGGACTCGGTCTCGAAGTACCCGAAGGACCGCATCAGCTCGGTGCGGACCTGTTCGTTCCCACCCTCGTAGTTGCTCGCGGCGACGGCGGCCTCGCTGTGGTCACCGTCGTCGTCGTGCAGGTCGGACGCCGCGGTCCCCCGCCGGTGCTTCGCGGACATGACCTCGCGGAGGCGCGGGTACAGGTCCTCGCCGCCCCGGCGTCGGAACTCGAGGATCCAGGCCTGGTGGTTGATGCCGGCGCTGACGAACTCGACCTCGTCGTACGGCACGTCGAGGGTCCGGGCGAGCATCCGCGTCGTCCCCTGCACGCTGTGGCACAGCCCGACGGTGCGCAGGCCCTTCGCGTTGAGGAACGCCGTCGCCATCGCCATCGGGTTGGCGTAGTTGATGAACTGGGCGTCCGGGCAGAGCTCGAGGGCGTCACGGGCGATGTCCTCGTAGGCGCGGACGGACCGGAGGAACCGGAAGACGCCGCCGGGGCCGACGGTGTCGCCGACCGCCTGGTCGATGCCGTACCTCCGCGGGATCTCGACGTCCCACCGGTACGACTCGACCCCGCCGACCTGGAACGTGATGATGACGATGTCGGCGCCGTCGAGGGCTTCGCGCCGGTCGGTGGTCTCGAGGACCTCGACCCCGAGCCCGTGGTGGGCCACGAGTTCGCGTGCGGCCGTCGCGGTGCGGGCGACCCTGCCCGCGTCGAGGTCCATGAGGTGCAGGGTCGCGTCCTGCAGTGCGGGGAAGCTCACGAGGTCGCCGATGAGGCGGAAGGGGAAGACGAAGCCGCCGGCGCCGATGATGGTGATCTTGGTCATGTCGTCACGCTAGGAAGCGAGGCTCCCCCGGGTCCTCCGGCTTCGGACGGGAGGGTTCCAGGATCCTCGGACGGGCTGCCCCCCGACGGATGCGGCCCGGCCGAGCGGCCGGTACCGGGCCTGCCGAGCGGGCGGTACCGGCCCTGCCGGTCGGACGGCGTGCTGTCGTAGGCTCGCGGTGTGCTCGACGTGGAGACGGTGGAAGCGGCGTACTGGAGCCATCGCGGCCCGGCGCCGCTCATGGCGTCGTCGCACCGGCACGACGACCTCGAGATCAACCTCGTGCTCGAGGGGCGGCTGGACTACCGGTTCGGCGGTGCGCCCGTGAGCGTCCACGCCGGGGAGATCGCACTCTTCTGGGGGTGGACACCCCACCAGCTCGTCGGCGACGCGACCGGGACCGGGCAGTTCCGCTGGGTGCACATCCCGCTCGGCGAGGTCCTGGCGTGGGGGCTGCCCGACCACGACCTGGGCGCCATGCTCCTCAACCGGCCCGTCGTCGTGCCCACGGCCGCCGCCGGTCGGGACGTCGAGTCGATGCTGGGGTCGTGGCAGCGGGACTTCGCGGACGACGGCGCCGAGGTGATCGCGAACCTCGAGGCCCAGGCGCTCGTCCGGCGATTGCTCCGACACCACCGCGACGCCCTCGCCCTGCGCGCCGAGGACGGACACGGCACCGCGGACGCGATGCACCGGGTGATCGACATGGTGCGGTTCGTCGTCGACCGGTTCCGGGACCCGATCGACGTCGCCGACGTCGCTGCCGCGGCGCACCTGCACCCGCACTACGCGATGACGGTGTTCCGCCAGGACGTCGGCGCGACGATCCTCGAGTACCTGACGCGCTGCCGGGTCGCCGAGTCGCAGCGGTTGCTCGCGACCACCTCGCTGACGATCTCGGAGATCGCGCACGCGGCGGGCTTCGGGTCGCAGTCGAGCTTCTACGCGCACTTCACCCGGGCCTGCGGGACGGCACCGGGCACGTACCGGGCGCAGCTCCGCGAGGGCCCGAGGCGCTGACGGTCGCGCTGGCCCGTCAGGTCGGGCGGTCCTGTTGCGTCCCTGACGACCTCGGTCCGCGACTGCTCGGGGGTCAGGAGTCGCAGGAGCCGGGTGGAGTCGTCCATGTCGCCGTCCTGCCGGTCACTGCTCGAGCGCTCGGCGCAGCAACGGCAGCAGCGCGTTCCCGTCGCGGCCCCGGACGACGGGCACACCGTGCACCAGCGTCACCTGCTCACGCCCCGACGTGGACTCCTGCACCTCACGGATGGCGATCGCTGCGACCGCGTCGCGGTGGTCGCGAGCGAAGGCCGAGTAGAGCTCGGGGTCGTGTTCGCCGTCGTCGCCGATGAGCACCCAGGAGACGTCGGGCAGGTCCTCGCGCAGCCGGAGGAGGGAGGACCGCTTGTGTTCCTTCCCGTCCCGGAACCAGTGCGTCGGCGTGATCCCCCAGTCCGTCATGAGCAGCGTGCCGGCCGGGAACCCGTTGCGCTGCAGGAACCGCGAGGCGATCCCCGCGAAGTTCCACGGACCGTTGCTGACGTAGACGACCGTCGGCTGACCTTGACCACGGACGACGTCCTGCACGAGCTCGGCCATGCCGGGGACGGCCTTCCGCGTCGCACTCCTGCCGAAGAACGTCCGTCGGGCGGCTGCGAGCGGGTTCGACATGCCCGTGACCCACACGGTGTCGTCGATGTCGCAGACGACGCCCCGGTGTGACCCGCCTGCGACGGCGTGGATCGGCACACGGGTCGGCGCTCGCCCCGGCAGCCGCAGGACGGCGTCCTCGGGAGCAGACCCCGACGAGTGCTCGAGCGCCACGCTCACGTCCACGAGCCCTTGCTCGTCGCTGATCGCCGTCGTGGTCGTGCCGCCGAGCTCGACCTCGACCTCGACGTCGGGGCGCTCCACCGTCAGCAGCCGACGCCATGCGGCGATCCCACGTCGGGCGGCCGGGTCGACCGATGCCGGCGCGAGCACCACCCGGGCCAGGACACGGCCCTGCTGCGCGTCGGCGTAGCCGGAGTACGGCAGCAGGGCCGGGCGCCAGCCGAGCTGCGTCAGTCCGCGAGCGAGCCACTTGCGGGCACCGGTCACGACGACGTACGTGACGGTGAGGAGCTTCGGACGCGAGGTCCCCGGGCTGCGGAGCGACGATGACACCCGTCCACCGTACGGGGGCAGGGTCGACCGGGGACTGCCCGACGGGTGATCACCGACGATCCAGGGCAGCCGGACCGTCGACGTGCCCGTGGAAGACTCGCGACATGGACCTCGACGACCTCGGCCAGCGGATCTGCATCCTGGGGCCGTCGAACAGCGGCAAGTCGACCCTCGCGGCGGCCGTCGGCCGAGTCCGTTCCCTTCCGGTGATCCATCTGGACCAGTACCGGCACCTGCCCGGGACACAGTGGGTCGAGCGCCCGGACGACGAGTTCGAGCTGATGCACGACGAGGTGGTGCGCACCGATCGGTGGGTCATCGACGGCAACTACTCCCGCTGGCTTCCCGAGCGGCTCCGGCGGGCGACGGGCCTGGTGGTCCTGGATGCCTCGCCGGCAGCGAGCGTCGTCCGGTACGTCCGCCGGACGCTCTTCGAACCCGACCGCGCCGGGAGCCTGGAGGGCACTCGCGACCGTCTCCGCATGGAGATGATCCGGTTCATACTCGGACCCGCCAGGACGAACCGGCTCCGGTACCGACACGCCTTCGACGAGTTCGGACGACCGAAGGTCCTCCTGCCGGACCGTGCGGCCCTCGAGGACTTCTCCCGTCGCAACGACCTGGCCCGGCGCAGCCCCGACGGCTGAACCGTCCGCTGGGCGGTCGGCTACCGAAGCGGCTCGGACGATGGCGAGGTGGCGCGCAGGACGAGGCGTACCGCCTGTACCGCCTCAGCGGGCACGAGGTGCACGTCGTCGAGCGACGTCGCGGCGATCCAGGTCGGGGCGTACTCGTTGCGCTCCGAGGCACGCTGCAGCTCCGGGCCTCCGAGCGACAGCTCCGCGGAGCTCACCCGCACCGTGAAGTACACGGCAGGTGTGTCGCTCTCCACGGGGACGTCGAGCAGGTCGCCCACGTGACCGTCGCGCCCGGTCTCCTCGAGCAGCTCACGGCGGCAGGCCGCACGGAGGTCCTCGCCCGCTTCGACGCCACCACCGGGGAGCACGCAGTAGCTCCGCCCGTCCTTGCGTCGCTCGATCACGAGCACCCGCTCGTCACGGACGACGACTGCCACTGATCGGATGCGCACGACCTCACCTCACCACGTTCTGCTGCTCGTCCGTCTCCTGGAGCGGGTACGCCATGGTGCCTCGGCCTCGGAAGCCGACAGCTCGCCAGAACGCGACCGCACCGCGGTCCTCGGGTGACGGGTCGACCACGAAGTGGGTCCTGCCGCTCGCCCGGACCCGCTCGAGCAGGGCCTCGACCACCTGTCGACCGACACCCGCACCACGCTCCGCGGGCAGCAGGATGAGGTCCGTACCGGCGCCCGATCCATCCGCGTACAACTGCGTGAAGCCGACCACTCGGTCGTCGACCTCGACGAGGAAGCACTCGACGTCCGGGAGACGAGCGCCCACGTACTTCTCCCGGAGCTGCGAGTCGGACCGGAACCCAGGCCCGCCCCATCCCTCGAACGCCGGATCGCGGAACAGTGCCCGCACCTCGAGGAGGTCGTCAGGCGTGGTGGGCCGGAGCATCAGCGCTCGCTCACTCCCTCGCATCGAGCGAGCCTCCCACCGCAC
Source organism: Curtobacterium uvaldense (assembly GCF_028307415.1). Taxonomy (NCBI): domain Bacteria; kingdom Bacillati; phylum Actinomycetota; class Actinomycetes; order Micrococcales; family Microbacteriaceae; genus Curtobacterium; species Curtobacterium uvaldense. The sequence continues at coordinate 101,803 of NZ_JAQMHU010000008.1, forward strand.
GTCTCGCCGGTCAACGAGCAACGCGTCGATCCGGACGACACCGTGCTGAGCCACGAACAGCCCCTGACGGCGAGTTGCCGGAGGGGCCGTGGGCGTCAGGGGGGGACCGTCGTCAGTCGGTCGTCCGTCGCCGCGGGCGGCGGGCGAGTGCTGCGGCTTGGTCATCGCGGGTGTAGTCGAGCGCCTGGATCGCGTGTTCGACGCGCGAGCGGGTCGTGGGTCGGACGTTGGTGGCGCCGTTGAGGACGCGGGACACGGTCTGGTGTGACACGTGCGCGGCGGCGGCGACGTCGTGGATGGTGGGTGGTTTCGGCACAGCTGGCTCCCGTGGACGTGAGGTGCGGGCACCGTCCGTGGACGACGTGACGGTGCCCGCCGCGAAGCCGGTGGATCAGGAACCGGCCTCGCTGCTCCGCCCGTTCACTCGGTGCCCCGGGTCGGGGCCGGGCGGAGGTCGGAGCGGCCTCAGTGGCCGGCGCCGAGGTTCCCGGCGAGGCGGCCGTGGAAGGCCCGGCTGGCGTCGTTCATGCCGCGGATCTCGACCCGCTTGCCGTGCTGGTGGTACTTCGTCTCGATCGAGTCGAGCGCGGCGACGGTGGAGGCGTCCCACACGTGCGACCTGGTCATGTCGATGATCACGAGCTCGGGGTCGTCCGAGTAGTCGAACTGGGTGATGAGGTCGTTGGAGGAGGCGAAGAACAGCTCACCCTCGACGGTGTACAGCGCGTGTTGTTCACCGGTCGGGAGCGTCTCGATGCTCCGCGAGACGTTGGTGAAGTGGGAGACGCGGCGGGCGAAGACGACCATCGCGGCGATCACACCGATGATCACACCGATGGCGAGGTTGTCGGTGGCGACGACGATCACGACGGTGAGGACCATGACGATCGTCTCGCCGACCGGCATCCGCTTGAGCGTGGAGGGCTTGATGCTGTGCCAGTCGAAGGTCCCGACCGACACCATCACCATGACGGCGACGAGGGCTGCCATCGGGATGATCGCGACGACGTCGCCGAGCCCGACGACGAGGACCAGCAGGAACACGCCGGACAGGAACGTCGAGATGCGGGTCCGAGCGCCGGAGGCCTTGACGTTGATCATCGTCTGGCCGATCATCGCGCAGCCGCCCATGCCGCCGAAGAGGCCCGAGGCGATGTTCGCGACGCCCTGCCCGAGGGCTTCGCGGGTCTTGCGGGAACCGGTGTCGGTGACCTCGTCGACGAGCTTCGCGGTCATCAGCGACTCGAGCAGCCCGACGAGCGCCATGGCGAGGGCGTACGGGGCGATGATCGTGAGCGTCTCGAGGTTCACCGGGACGTTTGGGATGAACAGGCTCGGGAGGCTGTCGGGCAGCTTGCCCTCGTCGCCGACGGTCGGGACGGCGATCGACGCGAACACGGTCACCAGGGTCAGGACGACGATCGCGACCAGGGGTGCAGGGATCGCCTTCGTGAGGCGTGGCAGCAGGACGATGATCGCGATGCCAGCGGCGGCGATCGGCCAGACGAGCCAGGAGACGCCGATGATGTTCGGCAGCTGCGCGGTGAAGATCAGGATCGCGAGCGCGTTGACGAAGCCGACCATCACGGACCGGGGCACGAACCGCATGAGCTTCGCCGCGCCCAGCCCGCCGAGGACGAGCTGGAAGATCCCGCCAAGGAGGACGGTGGCGATGAGGTAGTCGAGACCGTGTTCCTCGACGACGGGCGCGACGACGAGGGCGATGGCTCCGGTGGCGCCGGTGATCATCGCGGCGCGGCCGCCGACGAAGGAGATGACGACAGCCATCACGAACGCCGAGAACAGGCCGACGCGGGGGTCGACCCCGGCGATGATCGAGAACGAGATCGCCTCGGGGATCAGGGCGAGGGCGACGACGAGGCCGGCCAGGACCTCACGGAGCAGGATCTTCGGGTTCCGCAGTGCGGACAGGACGGTGGGGCTGTGGTGCACCTGGACGGGCACCGACTGCGTGACGGTGGTCACGGGTCTCCTTCGGATGGGGGTGCGGGCGCTGCGCCCGCGAGAGCTGTCGTGGGGCGCGTCATCGCGCACGGCCGGCGGCGGCAGAGCGTTCAGCCGGATCCAACCCTTCCGTCGCGGGAAGGTTGGTATGGTTCGACTTTAACGCAACGGAAGGGTTGTTGCGCAAGTGGAGGGTGACGACGTGACGATGTCGAACGAGTACCTGATGCACATCGGCGAGGTCGCCGAGCGCACCGGGTTGAGTGTGAAGACGATCCGCGACTACGACGCCGCCGAGGTGCTGCACCCGTCCGGCCGCACCGAAGGCGGCTTCCGCCTGTACTCCGAGGACGACGTCGCCCGACTCCTGATGGTGCGGCGGATGAAACCGCTCGGGTTCTCCCTCGGGGAGGCCGGGATCCTGGTGGACGCGGTGAAGATGCTCGACGAAGCGCAGCCCGACGTCGACCTGACCGCGGTCCGTTCGCGGGTCGCTGCGTTCATCCGGGACGCTGAGACACGACGAGGGCGCCTCCAGGAGCAGCTGCACATGGTCGACGAGTTCCTCGACGAACTCCGCGCGCACTGACCCGCGCGCGGGCGGCCGCTGGTACTCGCGTGCCGCTGGCCGATCAGCTGTGCAGTGCCGGGTGACGTGGGGCGCGGGCGAAGACGGAGACGACGGCGACGACTGCCGGCAGGATCGCGGCGACCAGCACCGGGGTGGTGTAGTCGCCGGCGACCTCGTGGCCGAGCGCGAGCAGCAGCGGTCCGAACGCGGTCGAGGCGAGGTTCGTCCCGGTCGCGACGCCGCGGATCACGCCGATGTTCGCCGTTCCGTAGTACCGGACGTACGCGGCGGCTTCGATGCCACGCAGGGCTCCGCCGGCGGCGCCGAGGACGAGCCCGTAGAGGACAGCGGTCCACCCGGTGTGCACGATCGGGAGCAGCAGGAGTGCGCCGGTGAGGGTCGTCATCGCGATGGTGACGCCGAACTTCGGCGGGATGCGGTCCGACAGCGCGCCCGTGAGCAGGGTCGCGGCGATGCCGGTGACGGTCTGCGGGAGGAAGTTCGCGGCCGCTTCCCCCGGGGTGAGGCCCCGCTCGCCGAGGACGGCGACCTGGTGGAAGGCCAGCGCGGTGCTGAGCATCCCGGACACCGCGAGCCCGGCAGCGATGGTCCAGAACATGCCGGTGGCGGCCGCTTCCCGGAGCGTCCACACCGGCCCGCCACCGGCAGTTTCCGCGGACTTCCTGCCCTGGGCAGTGGCGGTACGTCGCGGAAGGAGCAATCCGATCGGGATCACGACCGCGGCGACGACGACCGCCTCCACCCGCCACGCGACGTGGATGTCGGTGCCCGCGATCAGGGTCTCGACGAACACCGGCACCAGGGAGATCCCCCCGGAGCCGATCCCTGACGCGATCCCGAGCGCGAGGCCCCGTCGGTCGGCGATGCTGCGGGCGACGAGCGTCGTCGCGGCGAGCGAGAGCGCACCCTGCCCGGCCATGCGCACACCGACGAACCCAGCCGTCAGGCCGACGATCCCCGCGACGAAGCTCAACGCGGCGAGGAACACGGCGAACGCGACCCCGATGATGATCGTCATCCGCCAGACGCCCCACCGGTCCAACGCTCGACCCGTCAACGGCAGGACGCACGCACCCAGCAGGGTGCCGATGAGGTAACTCGTCGACACCTCCGTCCGTGAGATGCCCAGCTCCCGGATCAGCGGGTCCGTGAACACCGACAGGCCCGCCGTCTGCCCCGGCGCACTCATGACCGACAGGGCACCGCCCGCAGCGATCACCGCGACCCACGGCAACCAGCCACGTACACCCCTCGCCGTCCGGCCGGGCGGCGTCGCTGTCGGATCCGCCGGTGGGACGGCACCCGGGGTGGGCAGGGTGATGTCAGATGTGTTCGGGGAGGACGTGATGCCACGCTCGCTTTCACTGGGGACTCCCGAACCCTACCGCCACGGAAGGGTTTTCGATCCCTGGTGCAGGGGCCGGGGACACGACGGCGCTACGCTCGCCAGAGCCCAGCAGGACCACGAAGGAGAAGCCGATGACGGAGCGAGCCGCACCGACGACGATGCACATCGGCGAGCTCGCCGACCGTACGGGCCTGTCGAACCGGACGATCCGCCACTACGACGAGGTCGGTCTCCTGCACCCGTCCGGCCGGACCGAGGGCGGCTTCCGGCTCTACACCGACACCGACCTCGCCCGGCTGCTCATCATCCGTCGCATGAAGCCGCTCGGCTTCTCCCTCGAACAGATGGCCGAACTGCTCGCCGTCGTCGACGCCCTCGAGGTCGTCGGTGACGGACCCGGGCAGGCGCGTCTCCGCGAGCAGCTCGACGAGTACATCCGCGACACCGAGCAGCGGCGCGCGAAGCTCGAACAGCACCTCGGCATGGCCGACGAGTTCCTCGGGATCCTCCGCGAGCGGTGAACGCCGGAGCACCTGCGAGGCGATCTGTCGACGAGCGAGGCACGCCGGGGAACGGTCGTTCTCCCCGCGTTGTGGGTCTCGAGGGCCTCCTCACGGCCTGGTTCGATGGTCCCCGTACCGGACTCGTGATCCGGACGGTGTCGTGTCTGGCTGCATTCGGGTTGCAGCCAGGCACTGCTTCCCGTGTCCCGTGTCCCGCCCGTCTCCGGCCGGTCCGCAACTCCTGCACGGGGGCGTTCACGGGATGACCACTGTCCGCGCCCGGTCGGGGGGTTGCGGAGCAGTAGACAGGGCAGTTCACTCGAGAGCGCACCGTGTTCCACTACGGCAGGGAGACCAGCACCGATGCGTTCGATCGTGTACACCAGCACACAGACCCGTCCGATCACGGACACCGAGCTCGCGCAGATCCTCGCGGTCGGGCGGGAGAAGAACACGGCCCTCGGGGTGACGGGCATCCTGGCGCACAAGGGTGACAACTGCCTCGGGATCATCGAGGGCGACGACGAGACCGTTGCTGTCCGCTTCGAACAGGTCCGCCGTGACCCTCGGCACACGAACGTCCGGATCCTGGCGGACGAGCCCGTCGCCCAGCGGTCGTTCCCGGACTGGTCGATGGCGTTCCAGCCGCTCGATCCGCTGATGCAGCAGGTCCCGGGATTCAGTGACCTGTTCGGCCCCAGCCAGCCAGCCGACCCCATGTTCGGCCTGACCCGGGCGCGAGGGCTGTTGGAGTGGTTCCGGAAGCACCCGCTGGCACCCCTGACGAGCCGGACGGCCGAAACGGACGAAGCACCGCGCACGCGCGCGATCGACGGGGCGATCGCCGCGCTCCACGACGGCGGCGTCTCCCGGTTCACCCTCGACGTCGTCGCTGAGCGCGCGGGCATGGACGCCGACGAGGTCCGTGCGGCGTTCCCGACGGAACGGGCGCTGCTCGCCGCGACCGTCGAACGGTGGACGCAGACGATCGCGGCGCCGCTCGTGCCGTTGATGGCGGAGAAGGGCACCGTCCCGTTCCTGCACGCCCTGCTCGCTGCACATGCGGAGCAGCCGGCACTCATGGAACTCCTCGCCGCGAGTCTCGCGTCCGCCGCTGACCCGACGGTGGAGGGCGCCGACTACCACCGGTCCACCTACCGGCGGTTCCGGCAGTCGATCCGTGACGGGCTCGCAGCGGACGTCCGCGACGGACGGGAGCCGGCGACCATGGACCCGGTCCGGGGCGCGCAGCAGTTGCTGGCGCTCTACGACGGGCTCCGCCTGCAGGCGCTGCTCACCACGGACACGGACCTCGTCGACGCGTTCGACCGCGCGGCGACGCGGATGCGTCGCGGGTGGTCCGAGCAGTACGAACAGCCGTCGTACTGGGACACGCCCGGCGCCGGGACCCGCTAGCGCCTGCGGGACCGCCGCTCGTGCCGTGGTTCGCCACGGCCCGAGCGGCGGCCCCGCACCGTGCAGGAGCAGGGACGGCGCGGCCGCGACCGACCGCCCCGCTCCCCTACCGCTTCAGGTTCGTCAGCTCCTGCAGCACCTCGTCCGAGGTCGTGATGATCCGCGCGTTCGCCTGGAAGCCGCGCTGCGCCACGATCAGGTTCGTGAACTCCTGCGACAGGTCCACGTTCGACATCTCGAGGGTGCCCGAGGCGAGCTGTCCCACACCCGGGTCGCCGGGTGCGCCGACGGTGGCCTGGCCGGAGTTCGCGGTCGCGCCGTACCCGGATGCGCCGGTCTTCTCGAGGCCGGCCGGGTTCGCGAAGGTGGCGAGGGCGATGCGGCCGATCGCCAGCGAGGACCCGTTGGAGAACGACCCGACGACGGTGCCGTCCTTCGAGATCGAGTACCCCTGCAGGGAGCCGGCCGCGCTGCCGTTCTGCTCCGAGATCGACGCGGTGTCGAGCGACGCGTAGCCGGTCGTCTTCGAGACGTCGACGGTGATCCCGCCGACGGTGACGGGGCCACCGCTGGCGAGCGACCCGTCGGTGTTGAACGTCAGCGTCGTCGCCGGGCCGAGCGTCCCGCCGTCGATGCGGCCCTGGACGCTCCACTGCGTCGCCGAGGTCTTCGTGTAGGTCAGCGTGAGGGAGCGCTTCTCGCCGTCCGGGCCGTAGACGGTGGCCTCGCGGACCTTCTGGGCGTCGACGGCGGTCTCGGACGGCAGATTGCCCGTGACCCCGGCCGTCGTGGTCCGCACCGCGGGTGCTGCGGCGTCGATGGGCAGCCGGATGTCGGTCAGGCCGCCACCCTCGTTGACCACACCGTTCGTGGCCGAGTAGCCCTGCACGATCTTGCCGTCGGCGGTGACGAGGCGACCGTCGGCGTCGAAGTCGAACGCGCCGGCGCGGGAGTAGACGGTGTCGTTGCCGAGGCGGGTGACGAAGAACCCGTCGCCGGAGATCATCAGGTCGGTGGCCTTGCCGGTGGCCTGTGCGGAGCCCTGCGCGAAGTTGGTGGAGACGCCGGCGACCTGCACGCCGAGGCCGATCTGCGCGGGGTTCGTGCCGCCGAGGCCGGTCTGCGGTCCTCCGGCACCCTGGGTCATCTGCGACAGGGTGTCCTGGAAGACGGTGGTCGACGACTTGAAGCCGACGGTGTTGACGTTGGCGATGTTGTTGCCGGTGACGTCGAGCATCTGCTGGTGCGAACGGAGACCGGAGATGCCGGAGTAGAGGGAGCGGAGCATGGTGCGACCTTTCGTGGAAGGAAGACTCGTGGAGGGAAGACTCGTGGAGGGAGGACGAACAGGAGGGGGACGAGGAGCGCGGCCGCGGGTCAGGCGGCCTTGATACCGGAGATCACGTCGAGGTCGACCTCCTTCCCGTTCACGGTCACGGTCGGCACGCTGTTCGCGTACGACACGGCGGTGGCGGTGCCCGAGACCGCGGTCCCGGTGCTCGCGTCGGTGTAGCTGACCTGCTTCCCGACGAGGTTCGCGGCGGCGATCCGCATCTGCAGCGAGAAGTTCTCGTTCGCCGTCGTGGTCTGGTTGGTGATCTGCTCCATCGTCGCGAGCTGCGTCTGCTGGCTGATCATCTGGTTGGTGTCCATCGGCGAGGACGGGTCCTGGTTCCGGAGCTGCGTGACGAGCAGCTTCATGAACACCTCCGAGTCCATCGTCTGGGACTTCTTCGCACCGGCGGTCTGGGCGATCGCCGCTGCCTGCGTGGCAGCGTCCACCGAGCCGGTGATGCCGTCGAGGGGCATGGTGTGGTCTCCTTCTCGTGTCCGCGTCAGGCGAGGACGTCGAGTCCGACGGATCGGACGGTGGTGGGCCGGGTGGTGACCGGCGCGGTCGGGGTGGGGCGGGCCTCCAGGCCGACTCCCGGGCGCAGCACCGTCGGTGCCGGCCGGTCGTCGCGATCGGGCTGCGCGCCCGGGTGGTTCTGGGAGGACAGGTCGAGGGTCGTGGTGGTCCCGCTGCCGGCAGCGTCACGGCGGAGGTCGGGCAGCACCTGCCGGACCGCGTCGCGGCCGGCGTCCGACGCGGCGAAGAGCTCGACGTGCATCCCGTGCGCGGTCACGTGCGCGCGGACCGTGACGGGACCGAGCGCGTCGGGCGTGACCTGCACCGTGACGACGTGGTCGCCGGGACCGGCCTGCGCGAGCGTGAACACCGGGCGCGCGAGCTGCTGTGCGAGGGGCACCGGGGCGTTCGCCGTCGCCGCGCCCGGCGCGGTCGGGAGCCCGGTCGTCGCGGGTGCGGGGACCGCGAACGGCGTCTCGCCACTGCGCGGGGCGGTCACGGCCTGGAGGCTCGGATCACCCTGGCCGCCCGTCCGCCGGTCCGACCCGTGGTCGCTCCGGGCCCCGGTGGCCGGTCCGGTCTGCACGACCGGGGCGGCGGCGGTCGCCGTGCTCGCCGTAGCGGTGTCGGCAGGGCGACCGGCCTGCGGCGCCGACGACACGCTGGTCGCTGCCGTGGGGCCGGCGGCGGCGGCCGCGGCGTCCGTCGTCGCGAGCGGGCTGCTCGCCGTCGTGGTGGGAAGGGTCGTGGCGGTCAGGGTCGCGGTGGCCCCGGTCGTGGTGGTCCCGGTCGTGGTGGTCCCGGCAGTGGTGGTCTCGGTCGTCGTGCTCGCGGACGCGGTCACGGCGACGGCTGTCGCGGCTCCGGGAGCGGCGGAGCTCGACGCCCCGTCCACCGCGACGGGTCCGAGGACCGACGGGGACGCGACGGTCGAGCCGGTCGCCGCAGAGGTGGCGGTCGTCGAGGGCGCGCCGGGTGCACCGGTCGTCGACGGCGTGGTCGCGAGGACGGGCGTCGTTCCCGCGGACACGTCGGACGAGTCGGACACGTCGCCTTCGAGCGGCGCCGCAGCGGGACGGACCACGGCGGGCTGTGCCGCACCGGGCCGGGGAGCGCCGGACGTTCCTGCAGGTCGAGCGGTCGTGGACGGCACGACGCCGACCTGCGGTCCGGTGGAGCGCGCAACGGCGAGTCCGGAGCCGGCAACCGGTGCCGGCGTAGCGATCCCGGCCGCCGCTGCGCGGTCCGCGGTGCTGGCAGGACCGGCGGTCCCGCGCGTTTCTGTGACTCCGAGCGGGTCGGAGGCCCCGGTCGGTCGTGCATTGCCGGCCGAGGGCGCGACACCGTCCGTCCCCGCGGTCCCGACCTGGGGCGACACCGCATCGTCCGACACGGCGGCGGCGCTGGCCGACGGGACCGCGACGAGGGCGGTGGGCACCGGCACGATGCCGAGCAGCGTCGGGTCGGTGGCGGGGACAGCGGCCGTCGTGTCCGCGGTGGTCGTGTCCGCGGTGTTCGGGGCAGCGGCGGTCGAGGCCGGAGCGCCCGTGGCGGGGGCACCCGAGGCGGCGGCCGTCCCGGACGGCGCACCGGTGACGCCCGCGGTCCCCACCGACACACCGAACGCCGTGCTCGACGCGGCCGGCGCGAGCACCGCGGCGAGGGCGGCGCCGAACGGCAGCGCCGAGGTCGTCGACCCGGCGGTCGCAGCGCTCCCCGGTGCGGCGGGGGCCGGGGAGAGGGTCGTCGTGCTCACGGTGCTCATGCAGCACTCCCCCGCATCGCCGACAGGAGTGCCGCGGTCTGCAGGTCGGTGACCGACTGCGCCGCACCCGCTGCGGAGACCGAGCGGGTCGCCGCAGGAGCCGCGGCCTCGCTCGGCACGATGCGGCGGATCGTCGCGATGTCGGAGTCCTTGTACCAGTTGTCCACGATCCGGACGTCCTTGCCGGGTCGGGGTGCGTGCAGCACCTTGCCGTCACCGACGTAGATCACGATGTGCTGCTCGCCCTTCGGGATGATGAGGTCGCCCGGCTTCGCGTCCTTGAGCGACCCGACGGGCACCCCCATGTCCGCCTGGTCGGGCACCACGCGCGGCATGGTCACCCCGAGGTCCTTGAACACCGTCTGCACGAGCCCGGAGCAGTCCATGCCGGACCGGGTCGTCCCGCCGAACACGTAGGGCACGCCGAGGTACTTCTTCGCGTCCTCGACCACGTCGGACCCCGTGGCGCCGCTGCCGGTCGCCAGGGTGCCGCGGCCCGCGTCGACCGAGGTGGCCGGCGTGCGGGACGCCCCGTCGGCAGCAGCGGTGCCGGCGGCGCCGGCGCTCGTCGACGTCCCGGTCGCGGTCGCCAGGGCGTCGGCGAACGCGCGGGTCGTGGCCTCGTTCGAGGCGGAGCCGCCCGCGGAGGCGGTGGTACCGCCGCGCAGGGCGTCGATCTGGGTGCGGATCTCGGCGATCCGGGAGAGCACGGCGTCGACGCTCATCGGACACCACCTTCCGTGCGGCGTCGTGCCGCGATCTCGTCGAGGGCGTCCTGTTCGGCGCGCAGGTCGGCGGCGGCCTGCTCGTGGTCGTGGTGGCCCTCGAGCTTCTCGAGGCCGAGCGCGGCACGGCGGGCGGCGGAGTACGCGGTCCGGGCGGCATCGGCATCGGCACGACGGGTGCGTGCGACGGCGTCGAGCTCCTCGAGCATCCCGCGGGTCGAGGCCCGCGCGGCCGCGAGCGCGCTCAGCGTCGCGGCGTCCGTGACGAGCTGCTCCTGCTCGCGGTCCGCCAGGTTCCGCCGCGCGGCGATGCGGGCGTCGGCGGCGTCGCGGACACGGTCGTTCGCGGCGGCCAGGGCGGCGGCGGCGCGGTCCTGCTCGGCGTGCCGCAGACGCAGCAGGCCGGCGAGGGGGAAGCGTCGGGCCATCAGGCGGACACCCCCAGTCGGGCGACGAGGGCGTCGAGGGCTCGCCAGGACGTCCCGGCGTCGGCGCGGTCGTCCATCCCCTGTCGGAGGAACGCGTCGATCGCGTCCTGGTGGGTGACCGCTGCGTCGACGAGCGGGTTCGTGCCGGGCTGGTAGGCGCCGACGTCGAGCAGGTCCTGCGCGTTCCGGCGGGCCGCCATCACCTTCCGGAGCGCGGTGGCCGCAGCACGCTGCCACGGCTCGGTGACCTTCGAGGCGACGCGGGACACCGAGCCGAGCGCGTCGACGGAGGGGAAGTGCCCGGTCACGGCGAGCTTCCGGTCGAGCACGACGTGCCCGTCGAGGATGCTCCTGGCGCTGTCCGCGATCGGCTCGTTGTGGTCGTCGCCGTCCACGAGCACGGTGTAGAGCCCGGTGATGCTGCCGACCCGGTCGGTGCCCGCGCGCTCGAGGAGCCCGGCGAGCACCGAGAAGGTCGACGGCGGGTAGCCCCGGGTCGCGGGCGGTTCGCCCACGGACAGTCCGATCTCGCGCTGCGCCATCGCGACGCGGGTGAGCGAGTCCATCATGAGCACGACGTCCTGCCCGGCGTCGCGGAACGACTCCGCGATCCGGGTGGCGACGAACGCCGCGCGCAGGCGCATCAGGGCCGGCTCGTCGGACGTCGAGACCACGACGATCGAGCGGGCGAGGCCCTCGGGCCCGAGGTCGTCCTCGAGGAACTCCCGAACTTCGCGGCCGCGCTCCCCCACCAGGGCGATGACGTTGACGGCTGCGTCGCTCCCGCGCGCGATCATCGACAGCAGCGAGGACTTGCCGACGCCGGAGCCGGCGAACAGGCCCATGCGCTGTCCACGACCCACGGTCGTCAGGGTGTCGAGCACGCGGACGCCGAGCTGCATCGGCGCGTCGATCCGCGTTCGCGCCATGGCGTTCGGCGTCGCGTGGTCGAGCGGCACCCAGCCGTCGGTGTCGAGCGGACCACGGTCGTCGATCGGCCGCCCGAGCCCGTCGAGCACCCGGCCGAACAGCCCTGCACCGGTCGGCACCAGCACGGGACGGCCGGTCGGGCGGACGGGGGTGCCCGCGGTCACCGCGACGAGGCGTCCGAGCGGCATGCAGCGCACACCCGTGGGATCGGTGGCGACGACCTCGACGGGGGTCTGCGGACTGCCCTCGGTGCCGACGGTCAGGACGTCGCCGATCCGGGCCTCGACCCCGGCGACGGTCAGCCCGAGGCCCACCGCGCTCGTGACGAGGCCCACGCGCTGCGGCGCGGCGAGGGCGATCGCCTCGTCGAGCCCACGGGGACGGAGGAGGGTCGCGGTCACCGGGACGCCTCCGGCCGGTCGGCGGAGCGGCCCAGCGCCGCGCGCGCACGGTCGAGCGCTGCGCCGATGCGGAGGTCGAGCAGCCCGTCCGGCAGGTCCACGACGGCGTCGCCGTCGAGCAGCGCCACGTCCGGCACGACCGGGACCGGCAGCGCGAGGTCGGCGACGCGGGCTGCGTCGGCGGGGCTGAGCCGGACGGCCACCGCGACGGTGGCGTCGACCGAGGCGAGCGCCCGACGGACGGTCGCCTCCGCACCGGTGGTGGGGCGTGCCTCCTGGCCGTCGCCCTCGCCGGTCGCGTCGTCCTGGCGCCCGGAACGCACCACGTGTCCGACGACGGCCTCGGCCAGGTCGAGCGCAGCGTCGACCAGGGACTCCTCGGCGTCGGCCAGCACCGGCACGACCTGGGAGAGCATCGCGTTCGTGGCCGCGTCGAGCACCTGGACACGGCGGACGGTCTCGGCCTGGAGCGCCGCGAGTCGCGTTGCGTGCTCGGCCTCGAGCCGGGCGTGCAGCGCAGCGGTCTCGGCCTGGGCGGCACGGAGGCCCGCGGCGTAGCCCGCGGCGTGGCCGCGCACGTCGGCGGCCGCTGCGAGGTCGCGGGTCGTCGCGCTCCCGAGCACGGGGAACGCGACGCGCTGCACGGTGGTGTCAGTCAACGAGCTCGTCCTCCTCGGCGCGGTGGACGGTGATCGTGCCCTCGGCCTCCAGCTCGCGGACGGAGCGGACCACCTCGGCGCGCGCCTCCTCGACCTGCGAGACGCGCACGGGGCCCATGGCCTGCAGCTCGTCGTCCAGCAGCTCGCGGTTGCGCTCGGACACGTTCGCGCGGATCGTCTCGACGACCGGCGTCGGCGCACCCTTCATGGCGGTCGCGAGGAGCTTCGAGTCGATGCCGCGGAGCACCTGCTGGATGTCGCGCGACTCGAGCTTGACGATGTCCTCGAACGTGAGCATCCGCGAGCGGATGTCCTCCGCGAGCTCCGGGTCGCGCGCCTCGAGGCCGTCGAGCACGGCCTTCTCGGTGGCGACGTCCGAGCGGTTGATGATCTCGACCAGGGGCGCGATGCCGCCGACGACCTCGACGCTCTCGCGCGGCGAGACCACGGCACCGGCGCGCTGGCGGAGGACGCCGGCGACGATCCCGACGGCCTCGGGGGTCGCCGTGCCCATCGTCGCGAAGGCCTGGGCGACGTCGGTGCGGACACGGTCGTCGACCCCGGCGAGCACCGCGCTCGCCTGCCCGGGCTGCAGGTGCGCGAGCACGAGGGCGATGGTCTGGGGCAGCTCGCCCTCGAGCAGGCTGACGACCTGGCCGGGTTCGGCGTCGTCGAGGAACTCGAACGACTGCCCGGCGAGGTTCGAGGCCAGCCGGTCCATCACGCCCGCGGCGCGTTCGGACCCGAACGACGCCTCGAGCAGCCCGAGCGCGGCGTCCTTGCCGCCGCGCTTCTGCACGCGGCCGCGCTGCGTGATGCGGTGGAACTCGCTCATCGTGCGGTCCACGACGGAGTCGTCCACGCGGCGCATCCGGACGATCTCGGCGCTGATCTCCTCGGCCTCGAGCTCGGTGAACTGCTTCATCACCTCGGCCGCGCGCTCGGTCTCCATCTGCATGAGGATGAGCGCGACCTTCTGCGCGCCGGTCAGGGCGCGGTCGGTGGTGCCCCCGCCGGCGGGGACCGGGACGAGCGCGCTCACACCGGCGACCGGTCGTCGAGGAGCCCGCGGAGCAGGTCGGCGGTGCGCTTCGGGTCGCGCTCGGCCAGCGCGGAGATCTCCTGCCGGCGACGCTCGGCGCTGATCTCGTCCGTCGTCAGCACCTCGGTCGGGGCGTCGTCGTGGGGCAGCGTCTGCAGCGCGACCGTCTGCGGCTCGACGGCCGGGATCGCCAGGTCGTCGGTACCGAGGGGCAGTTCGAACGTCTCACCGGCGAAGGCGTCGAGCTCACCGACGTCGACGGCCTCGCGCGACTGACGGCGGGCACGGCGGGCCAGCACGATCGCGAGCACGATCGCGGCGGCGAGGACCGCGACGACGATGCCGGCGGTGCGGATGGCCGACCACATGGCCTGCTGCTGCTCGGCCTGCTGCTGCTCCTCGAGGGCCTTGGCGGCGTCCTTCGCGGCGGAGTCGTCGAAGTCCATCATCGCGACGCGGACCTGGTCGCCCCGGGCGTTGTCGGCTCCGGCGGCGGCGGACACCAGGTCGTTGATGCTCTGCAGGTTCGCGTTCTGCACCGAGTCGGCGCGCGAGTTCAGGGCGACCGAGATGGTCTGTCGCTCGACACCACCGGCGGGGATCTGCGTCGTCTCGGTGGTCTTGTCGACGGCGTTGTTCTTCGTCGCCGACTCGTTCTTGTAGCCGTCGTCACCGGCGGCCGTGCCGTTCGTGGTGGTACCGCCGGCGGTCCCGTTCGGCACCGCGATGTTGTCCGGACCGAGGACGCCGGTCGCACCGGCGCCCGCACCGGACCCGGAGCCGTACTCCTCCGTCGAGCTGGACTCGTTGAGGGCGACTGCGCCGCCCTTCGGCTGGGCGAAGCTCTCCGACGTCCGGGTGCCCGACTGCTGGTTCATCGTCGCCGAGACCACGACGCTCGCGTTGCCCGGTCCGAGTGTGGTGTCGAGCAGGTCCTGGATCTTCTTCCGGGTGGCCGCGTCGTAGTCGGCGGCCTGGTCGGCGCCGCTGCCGGTCGCTCCGGTACCGACCGCGGAGAGGGTCTGGCCCTTCTGGTCCACGACGGAGACGTCGGTGGGCTGCATGCCCTCGACCGCGGCGCTCGTCAGGTGCACGATCGACTGCACCTGGTCCGTGGTGAGCTGCGCGCCGTTCTCGGTCGCGACGAACACCGACGCCGTCGGGTCCTTCTCCTCGGACACGAAGACGGTCTTCTCGGGGATGGCGAGCTGCACGGTGGCGGCCTTCACGCCGTCCATCGACGAGATCGTCTTCGCCAGCTCGCCCTCGATCGCCCGCTTGTAGGTGACGTCCTGCTGGAACTCCGAGCTCGTCACGCCCATCTTGTCGAGCAGCGAGTAGCCGCCCTCGTTCGACGACGGCAGGTTGTTCGACGCCGCCTTGAGCCGCTCCGAGTACACCTTGTCCTGCGGCACGAGGATCGTCGCGCCGCCGTCGGTCAGCTGGTACGGCACACCGTCGGTCGTCAGCTGGTCGGTGATCGAGCTCGCGTCGGCTGCGGCCAGTCCGGTGAAGAGCGGCGCATAGGACGCCTTGCCGAGCCAGCTGGCGAGGGCGATCCCGCCGAGCACGAGTGCGGCGACGCCGATCAGCGCGATGGTGCGCTGCGCGGCGGAGAAGCCCTTCACGTAGGCGACGAGCCGCCCCCACGTGTTCTGCATCGCGGCGGGCATCAGGCCTGCATCCGCATGATCTCGTTGAACGCGTCGACGCCCTTGTTGCGGACGGCGGCGACGAGCTCGAGGGTGACCTGGGCACGGGTGGACGCGATGGTGGCGTCGTGGATGTCGTCGAGGTTGCCCGTGACGGCCTTCAGCGCCAGGGTCTTCGAGTCGCTCTGCAGCTGCTGGAGGCCGTCGACCGCGTTGCCGAGGCTCGCGGCGAAGCCGTCGCCGCCGGTGGTCGGCTGGACCGCGCCGGCGCCCGCGGCAGCGCCGAGCGCTCCGGCACCGGTCGCAGCGTCCGTGGCGCCGGCGAACGCGCGGGTCATCGCGTTGGTGGTCACACCGTTCAGTGCGTCGATGGGCATCAGTTCTTCCCGATCTGCAGTGCCGCCTCGTAGGCGGTCTTGGCACGGTCGACCACGGCGGCGTTCGCCTGGTACCCGCGCTGGGCCATGATGAGGTCCGCCATCTGCGTGCCGAGGTCGATGTCCGGCATGCGGACGTAGCCCTCCGCGTTCGCGAGCGGGTTGTCCGGGTCGTAGGTCACGCGTCCGGCGGCGCTGCCGAACGCCGCGCCCTTGACGTAGGCGCCCGACGTGCCGGCGCCCTCCTGGACCTCGACGTAGCGTGCCTGGAACGCGGAGTCGTCCATCGAGCGGACCGTGTTGACGTTGGCGATGTTGTCCGAGATCGCGTCGAGCCACTTCCGGTGCACGGTCATGCCGGTGCTCGCGATGCCGATCGCGTCGAAGGTCGTCACGAGTTCGTCCGCATCGCGGCGCGGAGGGCCGTCGCCTCGCCGCCGACCGCCTGGGTGGCGAACTGGTAGCGCAGGACCGTGTCGACGTTCGACAGGGTCTCCTGGTCGAGGTTGACGTTGTTGCCGATCTCGTTCGTCGGCTCGAGGCTGCGCGCGGTGGTCGCGGTCGCGTGCCCGTCGCCGTGCACGATCGACTGCGCGAGGGCGTCCTCGAAGCGCACCTTCTCGGCGTGGTAGTTCGGCGTGTTGATGTTCGCGACGTTGTTCGCGATGGTGCGCTGTCGCAGCGACAGCCCGTCGAGCGCGCTCTGCAGCGCGACGCTCGTCACGGAATCGAACACGGGTGGCCCGTCCCCTCGGTGTGCGACGTCGTGCGACGTCGCCGATTGGCGGTGGCCGATCCGTGGCCGAACGAGTGAGCGATCCGTGCTCGGAGGGCGCTGTCGGCGGCGGCGCTGGGGACGTTAGGGCTCGCCCCGAACGGGGGGCGGGGGCTGGCTGCGGCGGCGGGGCTCGTTGAACACTCGTCGCGTGCTCCGCTGTGGTGCGACGAAGCCGCTGTCGTCCGACGACGCATCTGTCGTCCCGGCCGGAGGTGCGCGACGGCCCACGACCGACACGACGGAACCGCTGTCGTGCGACGACGCATCTGTCGTCGTGCTCGCTCGAGCAGGCGCGCCTCAGGCGGAGGCGTCCAGGTACACGGAGCCGCTCGGCTCGTCCGTCGCCGCGACCTGACGGAGCGCGCCGAGGTGCTCCAGGGTCTGCCGTCGCTCGGTCTCGAGCGTCGACATCCGGTCGCGCTGCGCGGCCAGCAGCCGGGAGGCACGACCCACCAGCGCGCGCGGCACCGGTCCGAGCGTGGTCGGAACGACCCACGGGGTCGCGCCGAGGACGATCGCTGCGGTGCCGTCCGTGGTCGCGTCGGTCGCGGTCAGCTCGCGTTCGAGGGCGTCGAGCACCGCGGCCCACGCACCGTCGGCGGTCTCAGCGGCGGGGGTGGCGCGCGGGTCAGGCGACACCGAGCGCTCCCCCGGTGCCGACCTGCGGCGCCTGGGTCGTCGGCAGCACCGCGGCGGCCTCGTGCCACGACTGGCGCAGCGGCTCCAGGATCCGGATGCAGTCGCGCGTCGCCTGCACGTCGCGGTGCACGTTCGCGGTGATCAGGGACGTCGACGCGTAGTTGTAGATCGCGAGGAGCCCCTCGCCGCCGTCCCACACGTCGATGCGGAGCGTGGACGACAGCTCGCCGACGATGGCCTGGGCGTGCAGCAGCTGCTCGCGCGCGGCATCCCAGTCGGACGTCGTCTGCGCGGCCTCGGCGCGGTGCAGGTCGAGGAGCAGCCGGTCGTAGAGCATCGTGACGAGCTGCGCGGGCGTCGCGGAGAGGACGGCCTCGTTCGTGTACTGCGCTCGGCGCTGGTCGGTCACCGTGCGGGGCTGTGCGGCCTGACGGAAGGCGGCGGACTGCAGGTCGAAGGCGTTCATGGTCGTTCCCGTCACTTCGACGTCGATGCCAGCTGGCTGGAGAGCCACGCCGACTGGGACTGGAGCTTGCTGAGGCTGGTCTCGAGGGCGGAGTACTGCGCCTGCAGCGTCGCCCGTCGTGCGGTGAGCCGGTCCGACCAGTTGTCGATCTGCGTCGTCAGGTCCTTCGCGACCGACTGCTGCCCGGTGATCGAGGTCGTGATCGACCCCGTGTACTTGTCCGACGCGGCCGTCGCCGCGGCGCCGACGTTCGTCGCGACGCCGGACAGCATGGCCTGGGTGCCCTGCGGGTCGTCCGCCAGGGCCTTCTGGAAGACCGCGGCGTCGAAGCTGAAGGTGCCGTCCTTCTGGATGACGATGCCGATGGACGACGGCGACTTCCCGTTCACCGGCGTCGACATCGTCGTGGTGAGGCGCTGCACCGCGTCGCGGGTCGTGCCGTCACCGGTCAGGATGCCGGCCTTCGTCGACGTGGTGCCGGTGGTCGGACTCGTGGTGCTCGTCACCGCCGTGTTCGTGGCGTAGTACGAGGTGATCGCGTTGAGCGCGTCGACGAGTCCGGACGCGACGGCCTGGGCCTTCGTGGTGTCCTGCGCGACCGTGACGGTCACCGGGTCGGTCGTGGTCTGCGTGACCGTGACGTCGAGCCCCGGCAGCAGGTCGTCGAACGTGTTCGTGGCGCTCGTGACCGTCTGTGCGGCGGCGGTCCCCGCCCAGAGTGTGACGCTCGCGTCCTTGCCCTGGGTGACGACGGCGGCCCCCGGCTGGCTGAAGACGTTCGTCGCGGTACCGGCCGTCACGTCGTCGGACGAACCGCGGTAGAGCGTGAAGGAGGCCGCTGCGCCGGTCTTCGTCGCGCTGAGCTGCAGGCGGTAGAGCTTCGTGCCGTCGGTGTCGGTCCCGGCCGCGACCTTCGTCGCGGTCACGCCGGCGCCGGCCTTGTTGATCGCGGTGACCGCGTCGTCGAGCGATCCCGAGGCCGGTGTGACGGTGGTCTTCTTCCCGTCGGCACCGACGAGCGTGAGCGGCTCGGCTTCGGACGCCCAGGTGGACATCGCGGCGGTGACGCCGACGTGTGCCGCCGCGGTCGACCCGACCTGGAAGCTGACGGAGCCGGCCGAGGCCGTGGCATCGGTCGCGACGGTGACCCCGGTGGACGAGCTCTTCGCGGCGTACACGTCGAGCGAGGTGGCCTTGGCTGCGTCGCCGGCCTTCGTCGCGAGCGTCTGCACGAGCGAGTTGATCGTCTGCAACGAGGAGACGAACGAGTTGGTGTCGGTGAGCTTGTTCTTGAGCAGGGTCTGCGGGACCTGCTCGATGGTCATCAGCGAGTTGATCAGGTCGGAGGTCTTGAGACCGCTGACCAGACCGTCGATCGCGAGACTGTTGCCCGAGACGGACGACGTCGACATCGCGGGGCTCCCTGTCGTCGGGGGTAGTCGTGGGTGTGGTGACGCCGCCGTCCGGAGGACTCGAACTCCTCCGGACGACGGCGTCGGTGGTGCTAGCGGAGGAGCGAGAGCACGCCCTGGGTGCTCTGGTTCGCCTGCGCGAGCATCGAGGTGCCGGCCTGGCTCAGGATGTTGTCGCGGGTGTACTTGACCATCTCCTGCGCCATGTCGACGTCGGTGATGCGCGAACCAGCAGCGGTCAGGTTCTCCTTGGCCACGTTCGTCACGTTGATGGCGTGGTCGAAGCGGTTCTGGACCGCACCGAGCTCCGAACGAGCCGACGAAACCGACGCGATCGCGACGTCGAGCGCCTTGATGGAGTCCTGCGCCTCGGCGTTCGAGCCGAACTTGAGCGCACCGCTGGTCACGTCCTTCAACGTGACGTCCTCAGCAGTGACCTTGCCTCCGTCTGCTGCCGTCAGGGTGAAGCCAGTGGTCTTGCCAGCGGCGTCCGTGGTGGCGGTAGCGGTGAAGCCCGAGTCGGCAAGCTTGGTGTTGAGCTTCGTGACGTAATCGGCGGCGTCGGTGGCGTCGTCCACCGTCACGTCGACGGCCGACCCCTTGTCGCTCGACAGCTTGAGCTCAGTCGGGGCCGTCGGAGCAGTCGCGTCGAACGACTTGTCGTCGAACTCGAAGGCCTGCGTCGTCGTCCCGTCCTTCAGGGTCGTCGCCAGCTTGCTGATGTTCGCGCCCGCCAGGTCGACCGTGATCTTGCTGCTCGCGTCACCGTTCGCGCCGACCTGGAAGGTGAGCTTGCCGTCGCCAGCAGTCCCCGCCTTGCCGTCGAGCAGCTTGATGCCGTTGAAGTTGGTCGAGTCGGAGATACGGCTGAGCTCCTGCTGGAGCTGACCGACCTCAGTCTTGATGGCTTCACGCGACGTCGGGTTGTTCGAGTCGTTACCCGCCTGCACGGCCAGGTCGCGCATGCGCTGGAGGATCGAGTGGGTCTCGGTGAGGCCACCTTCAGCGGTCTGCACGACGGAGATGCCGTCCTGCGCGTTGCGGGCGGCGACCGTGAGGCCACCGACCTGCGACTTGAGTCCCTCGGAGATCGTCAGACCGGCAGCGTCGTCGGCAGCACGGTTGATGCGGAGACCCGTCGAGAGCTTCTCGAGGGACTTCGACAGGTCGTTCTGCGTCGCGTTGAGGTTCCGGTACGTGTTGAGTGCCGAGAGGTTGGTGTTGATGGACATACCCATGGTGGTTTCCTCCGTGAATCCTTGGGTGGTGGTGTCTGCCCGTCCATGGGCTGACATCCGTGACTCTCGGCAGGTTCGCCGAGGTCGTTAGGTGTCGGCGAGGAAATCTCCTCGCCGAAGATCAGCTGGCTGCGACGACCGTCGGCGCCGACGCGTCCTGCACGGCGCGGGCGACCCCGGCGGCGGCGTTCGCCGCGACCCGCGCCAGGTACGCACTGCGCCGCGCGGCGGTCGTGCGCGACACCGGCTCGACCGCGGTGCCGTCGCCGTAGTGCTCGGCGAGCCCGTCCCGCAGCAGCCGCATCGCCTCGGACCGCTGCTGCGACACCGCGGAGTGCGTGATCCCGAGCTCGGCCGCGACCTCGGTGACCGAGCGGTCGCCGAAGTAGACGTTCTCGACGACGTACCGCATGCGCTCGGGCAGGGCGGCGACGGCGGCGCGCAGGTAGCGGCGCTTCTCGGCCTCGAGCAGGTCCTCACCGGGAAGCGGGTCCTCGGACGCGATGACGTCGTGCACGGTCTCGTCGATCGTGCCGACCGTCCGGGCGGCGTCGGACATGGCATCGGCGGCCGTCTGGCGGTCGACGCCCATCGCGTCGGCGATCTCCTGCACGCCGACCGAGCGACCGAGCCGGGCGGACAGTGCCTCCTGCGTCGCGAGGGTCTCGCGGATGCGCTTCCGGGTGCCGCGCGACGCCCAGTCGGACGAGCGCATGTCGTCGGCGAGCGCACCGGTGATCCGGGTGCGGGCGTAGGCGCCGAAGGGCACGCCGAGCTCCGGGTCGAAGGCCTCGGCGGCGGCGACGAGTGCGAGCGAGCCCACGGCAGCCAGGTCGTCTCGGTCGAGGTGGGTGGCCCGCGCACGGACGTCCGACACGATGTAGCCGACGAGCGGCAGGTGCTCCACGATCATCGCGTTGCGTGCGTTCCGGTCCATTGGCTTCCCCTGGTCGACGTGCTGACTGACCCGTCCGTGGGCGCGACGGACACCGGCCCTCGGGAGGCCGGTGCGGTCGACGAAGAACCACCCGGTTCCCTCCGGGCGGTGCACCCGCGCCCCTGCGACGCGGTGCGGGAGTGTCCCCCGCGGTGCGGTTCGAATGTATCGGCTGGGAAGTGACCGGTGCAGGCTGTGAACGTCCCCAGTGCGGGGGGACGCTGGGTTCCGGCGGTCCGCACTTCGGCGGACAAACCGGCACGAACCGCCGGTTCTGTCCCCCGGTCTGGGTGACGGTGCGTCCCCCGGGAGCGCACGGCCGGGAGGCGCGGCACCGCTCCGCCGAGCAGCGCCGGCCCGTCTCGTGCCCGCGTCCACCGCCGCGGTCCGCTTACGACGGACCGCTCGGCGTCGATAGTCCCCGCTGTCCACCGGAAGGCGGACCGGCACGACCCGCTGGTCGCCGACACCGATCCCGAACCGGGAGGAGCCATGAGCGTGAACGACCTGTCCGCCGTCCTCTGGCGCGAGCGCGAACTGCTCGAACTGCTCACGTTCAAGCTCGAGGAGGAGCAGCTCCTGCTCGCCGCCGGGCGCTCCCGCTGGGTGTCGCACGCCAGCCGCGAGGTCGAGCAGGTCCTCGAACGGCTCCGCAGCACCGGGCTCGAGCGCGCCGCGTCGAGTGCCGCCGTCGCCGAGGAGTGGGGTGTCGACCCCGACGCTCCCCTGCGCGACGTGGTCGCCGCCGCGCCGAACGGACCCTGGGGCGAGATCCTCGCGACGCACCTCGCCGCGATGGTCGAGCTGACGACGCACATCGGCGCGCTCCGCGACGAGAACGACCGCTTCCTCCGGACGGCTGCCCAGGCCACCGAGGAGACCCTCGCCGGCTCGGTCGGCGACGCGTCCACGTACGACGCCTCGGGCAGCTCCGGCTCCCGTCCCGACGGCGCACGCCTGTTCGAGGGGACCCTGTAGCACCGTGGTGAGCACCTTCGGATCCCTCGCGACCGCCTACTCCGGCCTGACCGCGGCACGCGCCGGCATCGACGTCACCGGGCAGAACATCGCCAACGCCGGCACCGCCGGGTACACGCGCCAGCGCGTCACGCAGTCGTCGGTCCCCGCCGTGCAGACCGGTTTCGTGCACGGCACCGCTGCCCTCGCCGGGCAGGGCGTCTCCGTCGACGGCATCGCACGCCTCGGCTCCCTGACGCTCGACGCCGGCCTCCGCGCGGCGACCGGCTCGTCGGCCTGGGCACAGACCCGCGCGACCGGGCTCTCGGCGATCGAGGACGGCCTGCACGAGCCCGGGAAGAACGGTCTGTCGGCACAGCTCGACGTCTTCTGGTCCGCGTGGGGCGACCTCGCCGCGCACCCCGACGACGCGGGCGCCGCCTCGTCCGTGATCGCCGCCGCGACCACCGTCGCGACCGCCCTCGCCACCGGCTCGAGGGCGCTCGACACGCAGTGGGCGACGGTCCGTTCGACGGCCGCGACCCAGGTCGACCAGCTCAACGCCGCGGCGAAGCAGGTCGCCGGGCTGAACGTGCAGATCCGGTCGGCCCTCGCCGCCGGTGGCAGCGCGAACGAACTGCAGGACCAGCGCGACCGGCTCACGCAGCAGATCGCGGGACTCGCCGGTGGCACGGTCCGGACGAACTCCGACGGCACCGTCGACGTCCTCCTCGGCGGCAACCCGCTCGTGCAGGGCGACACCGTCCGCACCGTCGCGCTCGAGGGCGGCGCGCGTCTGGGCGACGGCGCTGCCGTGTCCCTCCGCTGGACCTCGGGCAGTGCCGGCTCGGTGACGCTCGACGGCGGCTCGATCGGTGGCGCGCTCGCACTCCTCGCCCCCGCTGCCGGCGGCACGGGCGGCGCCATCGCCGAGGCGTCAGCCGCGTACGACCGGGTCGCGACCCGACTCGCCGAGACCGTGAACACCGAGCACGCGAAGGGCACCACGCCCTCGGGTGCCACCGGAGCGCCGTTCTTCGCCCTCGCCGCGGGCACCCCGGCCGCGCAGGGCCTCTCGGTCGTCCCGACCGACGGCGACGGGCTGGCGACGCGGAACGCGGCGGGGCAACTCGACGACTCGTTCGCCGACACGCTCTCGCGACTCGGTACGGTCGCCGGGGGTGCGGACCGCACCTGGGCGAGTTTCGTGGCGGGGGTGGGCAGCGCCTCCCGGACGGCCTCGTCGGAGGCGACGCTCACCGGACTCGCCCTCACCAGCGCGCGCACGCAGCAGCAGTCCGGCGCCGGCGTGGACCTCGACGAGGAGAACGTCAACCTGCTCAGCTACCAGCACGCCTACCAGGGCGCAGCGCGCGTCCTCACCGCGGTCGACGAGATGCTCGACACGCTCATCAACCGCGTCGGACTCGTCGGGAGGGGCTGACCGTGATCACCCGTGTGACCACCCAGATGTCGATCACGGCCGCGACGGAGCGGCTGCAGGCGAACGCCGCCCGCGTCGCCGACGCCACGCAGCGCGCCACCACGCTGCAGGCGATCGCGAAGCCGTCGGACGACCCGGTCGGCACCGGCTCGTCGATGCAGGTGCGGAAGGAGCAGGCCGCCGCCGCGCAGTACACGCGCAACGCGAACGACGCGGTGGGCTGGCTCGCGACGACCGACAGTGCCCTGTCCGGCGCCCACGCGGTGCTGACGACGGTGCGGGACCTGACCGTGCAGGCCGCGAACTCCGGTGTGATGGACGACACCGCCCGCGACGCGTTCATCACGCAGTTCCGGGCGCTCAAGGCCGACCTCGAGTCCGCCGCCAACACGACCTACGGCACGCGGTCGGTCTTCGCCGGCTCCTCGACCGAGGCGACCGCCTACACGAGCGCCGACGGCTTCGCCGCTGCGACCACCGCGGTGTCCCGACGCGTCGGCGACGCCCAGACCGTGCGGGTCGACACCCCGGGGGCCGCGGCGTTCGGCTCCGGCGCGACGTCGGCCTTCGCGGTGATCGACGGCATCGTCGCCGACCTGCAGAACGGTGTGAACGTGAACCCGAAGCTCAACGACGTCGACGCGGCGTTCGGCACCCTCCGTGCGGCGCAGGCCGACGTGGGTGTGCGGCACGCGGCGGCACTGGGGGCGCAGGACGCGCTGAAGACCTCGTCCGTCGCGCTGGAGACCCGTCGCGCCGGCATCGAGGACCTCGACCTCGCCGGTGCGGTCCTCGACCTGCAGGTGCAGCAGACCACGTACCAGGCAGCCCTCGCCGTCACCGCGAAGGTCCTGCAGCCGACCCTGATGGACTACCTCCGATGAGCATCGACCTGACCTTCCCCACGCCGCCGTTCGGGCTGTCGCCGGCACCCGTGTTCACCCTGGAGCCCGTCGAAGGTGCCGAGGGGCTCTTCGCCCTGCACGGCGACGACGCGCGGCTGTTCCTGCTCGACGCCGCGGTGCACCTGCCCGACTACGCGCCCGAGCTCACCGACGAGCAGGCGGCCCTGATCGGCCTGACCGACCCCGCCGACGCGATGCTCCTCGTGGTCGCCAACCCGGGGGCGTCCGGCACGACGGTGAACCTGCTCGCCCCGGTCGTCGTGCACGCGCGCACGGCCGTCGGCGCCCAGTTCATCCTCGAGGACCAGGACCTGCCGCTGCGTGCGCAGCTCGCGCGGCGGTAGCGCGGCGGCCCTGGCGCACGCTGCGGGCGCGGGGAGCGGGGCTCGCTGGCTGGCGCTGTCGTACGACTCACCCGCTGTCGTACGACAACGGATTCGTCGTACTTCTCGCGAGACCGCGGCCCCTCGCGGCTGACACGACAGATCCGCTGTCGTACGACATCAACGTTGTCGCACTCCTCGCCACCGTCACTCCTCCACAGCCGGGAGGTCCGGCTCACCATCCCCAGTTCAGCTCTCCCCCGCCGGTCTCGCCGGTCCACGGCGCGACGCTTACGGACATGCACGAACGAGTCCTCGCCGTCCCGCTGATCCGGACGAGTCGCTTCCCCTCCGCAGAGCGCCGCGCACTGCAACGTCGAGCACAGCGCGGCGAGCTCCGGCCTATCCGGCCCGGTGTCCTGGTCGATCCAGCAGCGATCACCGACCTCCTGCCAGAGGAACACCACCTCTTGCTGGTGCGCGCCACCGCACACCGCATCCAGCCCCCGAGACTGCTGGCACATCGCAGCGCTGCACTCGCGTACGGGCTCCCCCTCGTCGGTGCCCCACCGGACCGCGTGGAACTGCGGGATCCACGGCGTTCTCGCGCGGAGACCACGACCTACCAGCGGCTTCGGCCGCTGGTCGCGCGTGCTCCTCGCGGAAAGTGGGACGGCACTCCGCCGTACAGCCCGTCGATGTTCGCTGGCGTCGCCGTCGAACCGCTCGTCGACGTCCTGCTGGACATCGCCGCGACCGAACCGCTCTGCACAGCGCTCCCGATCATCGACGCCGCGTTGCACGGCCGTCGGGTGCTCTCGTCGATGCTCTCGGAGACAGCAGGGGCGTCCGCCACTGCGCGCGACAAGGCGGCGGCGGCGCTCGGGATGGGGTCGGCGCTGTCCGACTCCCCGGCGGAGTCGGTGTGCCGGGTGCGCTTCCGACTGCTCGGGACGCCGGAGCCCGTCCAGCAGCACGTCTTCAGCCGCGCGGGAGACCGGACGGCAGTCGTCGACTTCTGGTTCCCGGACCAGGGCGTCGTCGTCGAGGTCGACGGGCGGGCGAAGTACGGCGACGGTGCGGACGCCGCCGCCGCACACTGGCAGGAGAAGCAGCGCGAGGACTTCATCCGGTCGTTCCCCGAGGTCCGCACGGTCGTCCGGGTCGTCTGGGCCGACCTGATGGAACCCGAGCGCTTGCGCGCGAAGCTCCTCCGAGCGGGTGTGCCGTGCCGGTGACGACGACCTGCACGACCACCGAGCCGGCGCGCGCGGCGTCCTGCGAGTGCGGAGCTCCCACCGCGTCGGCGTACGTTCTGCGTCATGGCCCGACAGCACAACGACGGGGCGATCGTGCCGATGCCGCCCGCCCCGGTCCAGTCCGACACCCGCGACGACCGCACCCCCACACCCGAGAATCCCACGGGGTGGACCAAGATGCTCGACCGCGTCATCGCCGTGCAGCGTCCCGTGGTGGTCGCGCACGTGAACGCCGTGCGGCGTCGCCACCCGGATGCGAGCCCTGCCGAGGTCATCCAGATCCTCGAGCGGCAGTACCTCACGGCGGTGACCACGGGCGGCGCTGCCGTGGGAGCGAGTGCGGTGATCCCCGGGGTCGGCATGGCAGCGGCGCTCGGCCTCAGCGGTGCCGAGACGGTCGGCTTCCTCGAGGCCACGGCACTCTTCGCGCAGTCGGTGACCGAGGTGCACGGCATCGCCCTCGAGGACCCGGAACGCTCGCGCACCCTCGTGATGGCCCTCATCCTCGGCGCTCCGGGGACGCAACTCGTCAAGCAGCTCGCCGGTCAGGCCACCGGGGGCCAGGCACGCTCGGCGTTCTGGGGCGAGATGGTGACCGCCTCCCTGCCGAAGCAGGTGGTGAGCGGCATCGGTGGCAAGGTCCGCGACCAGTTCATCAAGCGCTTCGCAGCGCGGCAGGGCGCCTCGGTCCTCGGCCGTGCGCTGCCGTTCGGCATCGGCGCGGCCGTCGGCGGCCTGGGCAACCACGCACTCGGCAAGAAGGTCGTCCAGGCGTCCCGCGAGGGCTTCGGACTGCCACCGCGGCACTTCCCCGTCGTCCTCGAGACGAGGCCGACGAAGCCGACGAAGGAGCGCGGCCGTGGGGCGAAGGACCGAGCGGCCGGCGACGGACGAACGGACGAGAAGGAACGTCGAGCGCTGCCGTGGCGCCGGAAGGAGCGAGACGACGAGGACCTCTGGGCGGACACGCCGCACCGTGACCCCCAGCACGACCGCGAGGTACCCGACGGGCGCGGCGAGCGCGGCTGACGTCGCACGGCTGACGGACGGGAGGCGCGGTGCCAGCGTGCACCGCGCCTCCCGTCCGTGCGCAGTCCGCGTCCGTCGACGGGCCGCCTCCGTCAGCGCGTCACCGGGTCACGACCGCCGCTTCGGCGTCCGCACCACCTGCCCGGCGTGCGCGAAGCCCCCGCCGAAGCCGAACAGCAGCGCCAGGGTGTCCTCCGGCAGCTCCCCGCGGTGCCACGCCTTCGACAGCCCGAGCGGCACGCTCGCGGCCGAGGTGTTCCCGGACTCGACCACGTCCCGCACGACGTACTTGTCCCCGCCGCCGAGTGCCTCGGCCAGCGGCTCGATGATGCGGAGGTTCGCCTGGTGGAAGGCGAGGACGCCGATGTCGTCGAGCGTCACTCCGGCTGCGTCGACGACCGCGCGGGCGTGTCCCTCGGCCTCCGTGATCGCCCAGCGGTAGATCGACCGACCCTGCTGCGTGAAGTACTCGGGGTCGCGCGTGACCAACACGGCCTCGTTGAGGTGCGGCACGCTCCCCCACGACACGGGTCCGATCTCCGCGGTGTCGGCAGCACCGATCACCACGGCTCCGGCACCGTCGCCGACGAGCACGCATGTCGAGCGGTCCGTCCAGTCGGCGATGCTGGACAGGGTCTCGGAGCCGATCACGAGGGCGGTGTCCGAGGCGCCGACGCGGATCGACTGGTCGGCGAGGGCCATCGCGTACTCGAAGCCGCTGCACGCCGTGTTGATGTCGATGGGTGCCGGACCGTTCGCCATCCCGAGCGCCGCGGCGACCCGTCCGGCCGTGTACGGCGACCGCTCGCGGTGCGTGGTCGAGGCGACGATCACGAGCCCGATGTCGGAGGGCTCGAGACCGGCGTCGGCGACGGCCATCCGACCGGCCTCGATCGCCATCGACACGACGCTGTCGTCAGGGCCCGCGATCCGGCGGGTCCTGATGCCGGTGCGGGTGGTGATCCACTCGTCGTTCGTGTCGACCATCGTCGACAGTTCGTCGTTGGTGAGGACCCGGTCGGGTTGGTGGTGGCCGAAGCCGAGGATCCGGCTGCCACGGAGTGCTGGCGTGTTCACCCGCGGCACGCTACTCCCCTCGGTCCACGGCGCATGCCGGGCGGAGCATGCACGAACGAGTCGACAGCCGGTCCGGACGCCGCGCAACCGCAGCCGTCGCCGGCGCGGTCACCCCCACGCGACCGTCGCCGGTCCGGTCACCGCCGCGCCGCTG
Organism: Curtobacterium uvaldense; assembly: GCF_028307415.1. Classification (NCBI taxonomy): domain Bacteria; kingdom Bacillati; phylum Actinomycetota; class Actinomycetes; order Micrococcales; family Microbacteriaceae; genus Curtobacterium; species Curtobacterium uvaldense. The sequence continues at coordinate 130,073 of NZ_JAQMHU010000008.1, forward strand.
CCGTCGCCCGGTCGTTCGCCCGCTTGATCGCCTGGACGAGTTCGTCCTTGTCCATCTTCGAGCGGCCGCTGACGTCGAGGCGCTTCGCGACCTCCATCAGGTGCGCCTTCGAGGCGTTCGCGTCGACGCCGCCCTGGGTCTCCCCGGAGCCGCGCGTGCCCTCCGCGCCGGAGTCCGACGGACCGGAGGAGTCCTTCTCCTCCCAGTGGTCGCCGACCTTCTCGTACTCGTGCTTGACGGCGGCGTAGGCGGTGCGGTGTGCGCGCTCTCCCGGACCGTACGTCTCGTTCGCCGAGTCGAGCGTCTCGGCGAAGATGTCCTGCGCGTGCTCCGGCGACCGCTGCAGGGTGCTGGGGATCTCGTCCTTCGCGGGCATGGTGCGTCCTTCCGTGTGGGGTCCATCGGCCGCACTCCGTGGAGGACGGTTCGTCCCGTTCTACGCCGGGCGCATGACCGGCACCCGCAGGGCCTGGTTCGCACACCCGCACCCGCGTAGACCGGAGGCATGGACTACACACACCTCGGACGGACAGGGCTGTCGGTGTCACGAGCGGTGCTCGGCACGATGAACTTCGGACCGGAGACCAGCGAGGACGACTCGCACGCGATCATGGACCGGGCGCACGAACTCGGCGTGAACTTCTTCGACACCGCCAACGGCTACGGCGGCTCGGTGGGCAAGGGTGCCACCGAGGAGATCATCGGCCGTTGGTTCGCGAAGGGCGGCGGTCGACGCGAGAAGACCGTGCTCGCGACGAAGGTGTACGGCGAGATGACCGATTGGCCGAACGGCGGCAAGCTGAGCGCGCTGAACATCCGGCAGTCGCTCGACGCGAGCCTCCGTCGGCTGCAGACCGACCACGTCGACCTGTACCAGTTCCACCACGTCGACCGGGCGACCCCGTGGGACGAGATCTGGCAGGCGATCGACGTCGCCGTGCAGCAGGGCAAGGTGCTCTACGTCGGCTCGTCGAACTTCGCCGGGTGGCACATCGCGCAGGCGCAGGAGGCAGCCGTACGCCGGGGCAGCCTCGGCCTGGTGAGCGAGCAGTCGATCTACAACCTCGTCGTGCGCGACGTCGAGCGCGAGGTCCTGCCCGCCGCCCGTGAGTACGGCCTCGGGGTCATCCCGTGGTCGCCGTTGCAGGGCGGACTGCTCGGCGGGGTCATCGAGAAGACCGAGAACGGCTCCCGGCGCCTGTCCGGCCGCAGCGCGGAGTACGTCGAGGGACACCGCGACCAGCTCACCGCCTACGAGTCGCTCGCGAAGGAGCTCGGTCACACCCCGGGCGAGCTGGCCCTGGCGTGGCTGCTGCACCAGCCCGGTGTGACGGCGCCGATCACCGGCCCGCGCACGATGGAGCAGTGGGAGTCCGCGGTGCGCGCCGTCGACATCCGACTCGACCAGCGCGCCCTCGACCGGCTCGACGAGATCTTCCCGGGCCACGACACCTCGCCGGAGGACTACGCCTGGTGACCTGACAGCACGGCGCACCACGCGCCGTGGTCGCGACCACCGGACGGGAGGCGGCGCCCCGCGGCCCCCCCCCCCCCCCGCACCCCTCCCGCCCACCCCCCCCCCCCC
>NZ_JAQMHU010000009.1:0-125287 GCF_028307415.1 Curtobacterium uvaldense
CCCCCCCCCCCCCCCCCCCCCCCCCCCCCCCCCCCCCCCCCCCCCCCCCCCCCCCCCCCCCCCCCCCCCCCCCCCCCACGGCCGTCGGCGCCTGCACGCCGCGACGACACACCCCGACAACGAAGTGAGGTGACCCCTCGTGCAGCAAGTCCTCAGCGTCCTCGTCTCCGTCATCGGCGGACTGGCCGTCTCGTTCCTGATCTACCTCGGGCTGAACTTCCTGGTCTCGAAGACGCACGGCAAGTGGCACGGCCGACTGCTGCCCTACGTCTTCATCGGGCCGGTCCTGCTCCTCCTGCTCGTCTTCCTGGTCGTCCCGACGGTGCAGACGGTCATCCAGAGCCTGCAGAAGACGGACCAGTACGGGCTGACGTCCTTCGGCGGCCTCGACAACTACGTCTCGCTCTTCTCGACGCCGTCGTTCCTGTCGACCCTGTTCAACAACCTGCTCTGGATCATCGTCGTCCCGGCGGTGGTGGTCGTGATCGGCCTGCTCGTGGCGACCCTGGCGGACCGCCTCGGGCCGAAGCGCGAGAAGACGTTCAAGTCCCTGATCTTCCTGCCGATGTCGGTGAGCTTCATCGCGGCCGCGTCGATGTGGTCGTTCGTGTACGCGTACAACGCACCGGGACAGCCCCAGGTCGGCCTGCTCAACGGCATCTGGACCGCGATCACGCACCAGAACCCGATCCCGTGGCTGCAGAACGACTTCCTGCGCATGAACAGCTTCCTGCTCATGGCGGTCGTGATCTGGCTGAACGCCGGCTACGCGATGGTCCTGCTCTCCGCGGCGATCAAGGCCGTGCCCGAGGAGACGATCGAGGCGGCACGCATCGACGGTGCCAGCGAGCGGCAGGCGTTCTTCCGTGTGATCGCTCCCCAGATCCGCACGACCATCATCGCCGTCGGCATCACGGTCCTCATCACGGTGATGAAGATCTTCGACATCGTCTTCGCGATGACCAACGGGCAGTTCGACACGAACGTGCTCGGCGTCGAGTTCTACTCGCAGTTCTTCGCGTTCAACAACCCCGGGAAGGCGTCCGCCGTGGTCGTCATCCTCATCCTCGCCGTGGTGCCCGTCATCGTGTACCAGGTGCGGACCTACCGCGAACAGGAGGCCCTCCGATGACCGAGATCGTCCCGGTGGCCGGAGCCCCGGAGATCGTCGCGACGAAGCGCGAACGGGTCACGAAGACCAGCGCCGAGCAGCGTCCCCGCGTCCTGCTGAGCATCGTCATGGGCGTCATCGCCGTGCTCTGGATGGTGCCGGCGATCGGCCTGCTCGTCACGAGCTTCCGCACGACGACCGCCGCCCAGAGCACCGGGTGGTGGACCGTCTTCGGGAACCTGTTCGGTACGGAGTGGACCCTCGACAACTACTCGAACGCGCTGACGGGGGCGACCTCGGGGACCGGGCAGAGCCTGGCGGCCGAGTTCCTCAACAGCGTCGCCGTCGCGGTCCCGGCCACGATCCTGCCGCTCATGATCTCCGCGTTCGCGGCCTACGCGTTCACGTTCCTGCAGTTCCGGTTCAAGGAGTTCTACTTCGCGGTCATCGTCGGGCTGCTCGTGGTGCCCGTGCAGATCTCGCTGATCCCGGTCCTGCAGCTGTACAAGACGATCACGCAGGCGACCGGGCTGCAGATCACCGGCACCTTCCCGGCGGCGTGGATCGTGCACTCGGCGTTCGCGCTCCCGCTCTGCATCTACATCCTGCGGAACTACATGTCGACGCTCCCCGTCGCGCTCATCGAGGCCGCCCGCGTCGACGGCGCGTCGCACTTCCAGATCTTCTGGCGGCTCGCGGTCCCGATGTCGGTGCCGGCGCTGGCGTCGTTCGCGATCTTCCAGTTCCTCTGGGTCTGGAACGACTACCTCGTCGCGTACATCTTCATCGGCAACACGAACCCCGTGCTGCAGCAGGGCCTGCTCGGGCTGCTCGGACAGTACGGGTCGGGCTGGAACCTGGTCGCGGCCGGCTCGTTCATCGTGCTGATCGTGCCCCTCGTGGTGTTCCTGTCGCTCCAGCGCTTCTTCGTCCGTGGCCTCACCGCAGGGTCGGTCAAGTGAGCACGGAGACGGCGACGCAGTCCGACGTGCCGGCGACGGAGCGCACCCGGACCGAGCCAGCGGCCGACGGCGCTACGATCCGGCGCCCGCGGCAGCACTTCACGCCCGCCCGCAACTGGATGAACGACCCGAACGGCCTGGTCGTCCACGACGGCCGGTACCACCTCTACTTCCAGCACAACCCGGACGGGATCGACCACGGCACGGTCGGCTGGGGGCACGCGTCGAGCACCGACCTGCTCACGTGGACCGAGCACGAGGTGGCGCTCGAGGCCGACGCGGACGGGCAGGTCTTCTCGGGCTCCGTGGTGTTCGACGCGGAGAACACGAGCGGGCTCGGATCGGCCGAGCAGCCGCCGCTGGTCGCGATCTGGACGCAGGCCGCCGAGACCGAGCAGTCGCAGGCCCTCGCCTCCAGCACCGACGGCGGGTACCGGTGGTTGAAGTACCCGGGGAACCCGGTGCTGCGCCGCGGCTCCGCCGACTTCCGCGACCCGAAGGTGTTCCGGTACGAGGGCACGGACGGACCCTGCTGGATCATGGTCGCCGTCGAGGCCCAGGACCGCCAGGTGCTCGTGCACCGGTCGACCGACCTGCGCACCTGGACCCTCGTGTCGACCTACGGTCCCGCCGGTCCGGTCGGTGGCGTCTGGGAGTGCCCGGACCTCTTCCCCCTGACCGTCGACGGCGACCCCGACCGCGTGGTCTGGGTGCTGCTGGTCAGCCTCAACCCCGGCGGGGTCGCGGGCGGATCCGGTACGCACGTCGTGCTCGGGCAGTTCGACGGGGAGCGGTTCGTCCCGGACGAGCCGCTCCCCGCCGAGACCCGGTCGCCGGACGGGTCCTGGCGGCAGCAGTCCACCGAGGAGCTCGCGACGTACCGCTGGCTCGACCACGGTCCCGACTCGTACGCCGGCGTGACCTTCTCCGGTACGGGCCTCCGAGACCGGACGCTCGTCGCGTGGATGGACAACTGGGACTACGCGAAGGACCTGCCGACCACGCCGTGGCGCGGCGCGATGACCGCTGCTCGGGCCCTCGGCCTGACCGAGCGGGACGGACGCCTCGAGCTGGTGCAGCGGATCGTCGGCCCGACCGGTGCCGTGGACACGGTGCTCCGTCACGACGACGACGCGGCGAGCACCCACGAGCTCCCGGGACTCGTCCGCGTCGAGGTCGTGATCACGCTGCGCGGACCCGACGGTGTGGTCCGGTTGGAGCTCGACGACGCCGACGGCCGACGTCGGCTCGGCCTGCGCTACGACGCCGCCGACGCCTCGCTCCGGCTCGACCGTCCCGCCGTGCCGGGGCTCCCGGCGTCGTTCGGACGGCACGTGGCGTCGACGGTGCGACCGGAGGGCGACCGCGTCGCGCTCACCCTGTGGTTCGACGAGTCGTCGGTCGAGGTCTCGTCGGGTGCCGGCACCGGCTCGATGACGGCGCTGCTCGCCGGGTCGGCGACCGACGCACGCCGTCGCCTGCTGGTGGACCCCGGGCCGCACGCGGTCACCGTGACGGCATCCGCCGACGCGGACGAGGTGACCCCGGTCGGCTGACCCGACGCCGTGCCGGACGGGAGGCCCGTGGCGACGCCGCCACGGGCCTCCCGTCCGGCACCCGGTCCGGTCAGCGCGCGGTGCCCCGCTCCTGCTCGCCCGTCGCACGGTCCGGTGCGTCCGGCGCGTCGCGCCGTCGACCGCGCAGCAGGTCCGCCGACCGGATGAGGCGCAGCGACGTCACCAGCACGACACCGCCGAGCACGTTGAACACGAGCACGTAGCCGAACCAGGCGGCCCACTGGCCGTACGTGATCGACGCCCCCGCCTGGATGGCGCCGAAGACCAGCAGCGAGTCCAGGATCGAGTGGAAGAGCTGCAGACCGGCCAGCAGGAAGCCACCGGCGACCGCCGCGACGAGCTTCGCCGGGTCGGAGTCGGTGCCCTGCTGCATGCGGGTCACGAGGGTGATCGTGCTCCCACCGAGCACGGCGAGCACCGCGGTCTGCAGTCCGAAGGGGGCGTCGACGTAGTGCCGGGCGGACTCCTCGAGCACCGTGTGCCACTGCGGGAACGCCTGGACGACGAGCCACATCACGACCCAACCGCCGGCGAGGTTGCTGACCAGCGTCCCCGCCCAGAGCCGGACGAGCTGCCACACCGTGCCCTCCCGGGCGACGAGCGCCACGATCGGCACGAGGAAGTTCTCGGTGAAGAGCTCGCTGTGCGCCAGGTACAGCGCGACGAGCCCGATGCTGAAGGCGAGGCCCGCGAGCAGGTGGCTGTCGGTTTCGTGCAGGACGGCCAGGTACCCCATCACGCCGAGCCCGATCTCCAGGCCGCCGGCGAACCCGGTCGCGAGCACCACCCGCAGGGTCCGCTGCAGGCGTTCGGCCCCCTCGTCGACCACCGCGTCGAAGGACTCCTCGATCTCGTCCTCGACCGGGGCGTCGTTGTCGCCGACCTCGCGGCGTCGTTCGTCCGTCACCGTTCCGACGGTAGCCCCGGGCCTGCTGGGAGCCGACGACGGTGCGGATCGGGGCCCGGCGGACGCGCAGCGGGGTCGTGCCGCCACCGCATCTCTAGAACGGATCCTCACTTCTCCTGACGTCCAGCGCGGGCCTGCCGACAGGGGTCCCTGCGACCCGACGCACGCCCCGCCGAACCTCCGCCCCCGGAAGGGACCCCTCCGTGCACCTGGTCCGCACCGTCGTCGTCACGCTCCTGCTCGGCGGGCTCTCGCTCGCGCCCGTCGCCGCCGCGGACCTCGCGTCGGCGAGCACCCTCCCGACGGTCCTGCCGGACCCTGCCGCAGGGACCGGAGCCGCCGACCCGACACACCAGCCGGTCGACCGGGCCGTGGCATCCGCTCCCGGTGCTGCCGGCCCGCAGGTCGACGGCGTGCGCGTCGGGGCCGGCTCGTACGCGCCGACGCCGCCGGCGGAGATCGCGTCCGTCGCCGACGTGCGGAAGACCGTCGACCAGCACCTGTACGTCGACCCGTCGCAGGCGGGGAAGCCCGTCCCCACGAACCAGTGGTGGACCGACCTGCTCGTCAGCAGGTACTCGGGCGACATGTGGGCGTACCCGTTCGTGTCGTCGAACAGTGCGCAGGGGACGAAGGTGACCCTCCCGACGTCCTGGAACGCGGACGGCACCGCGATGCGGCTCGACGCGCCGGTCACCGTGGGCGGCACGGTCGACCCGACGCCGGACGCCTCCGACCGGGTGCTCGCCGACTTCGAGGACGGTCTGCCCGACGGGTGGACCACGACCGGTGACGCCTTCGCCGGGACCTCGTCCGGGACCGCGTCGGGGCAGAGCGCCGTGTCCGGCTGGCTCGGTGGTGGGTTCGTCGACTCGTTCACCGACCGCGACGGCGACGGCGCGACCGGCACGCTCACCTCGCCGGGGTTCACGGTCGACCGGTCGGCCCTCGCCTTCCTGGTCGGCGGGGGCCGACACCCCGGGGCCGAGGCAGTGCAGCTGCTCGTCGACGGCGCGGTGGTCGAGGAGGCGACCGGCGCGGACAGCGAGGAGCTGCGCTGGACGACGTGGGACGTCAGCGCGTACCGCGGACGGACGGCGCAGGTCCGGGTCGTCGACTCGCTCCGTGCCGGGTGGGCGCACGTCCTGGTCGACCAGGTGCTGCTCACGGACGCCCCGGACGGCATCGCGGAGCGCTTCACCACGGCGTTCTCCGCCGATCGGGCCGACGCCCTGCGCTGGGGCGACTGGAACGTGAGCTGGCGGATGCCGCAGGCCGGACCGGGCGGTCAGTACATGGACGTGACGAGCGTGCAGGGGTCGCCGTACGAGTGGTTCGAGTTCCACGGCATGACCCCGCGCATCACCCTGCAGGACGGCGCCGCGCTCACCGACGCCGACGGCCGCGGACTCACCGGGACGATCACGACCGACCGCTTCGAGATCCGGCAGGACGGGCACGTGTTCGGGGTGCACGCGCCCACCGGCACCACCTTCACCCGCTCCGGGAACGTGCTCGAGGCATCCGCGGGCACCCCCTTCCTCGTGCTCAGCGCGGTGCCCGAGCAGGGGCTGACGCTCGACGACCTGCACCGCACGGCCTTCGCCGTCCCGCGGGACACCCGGATGGACTACTCGTACGACCCCGCGGCGGGACAGGTCGAGCAGCGGTGGTCGCTGCAGACCGACGTGCTGCAGGGCTCGGACCACGACACCGTCCAGGGCTGGCTGCAGCACCAGTACGCCGAGGCGACGCACGACCTGTCGTTCACCGGAGCCACGTACGCGACGCCGCGCGGCACGATGAGGACGACCGTCGGGCACGACGGCTGGACGCTGCGGTACGCCTTCAGCGGACTGACCCCGATCGGCGCCGAGCCGGCGAGCACGGGCGACGACCCGTACCGCGAGGAGGTCATGCGGCAGTACCTGTCGGACTACGCCGCGAAGGAGACCTACGGCGGCGACACCTACTGGGGCGGCAAGGACCTGCAGCAGCTCGGCGCGTACATGAGCGTCGCGGACCAGATCGGCGACACCGAGGACGCCGACCGGATGCGGGCGACCCTCGAGCGCGCACTCACGGACTGGTACACGTACAGCGAGGGCGAGCGGGAGCACTTCTTCGCGATGTACCCGACGTGGAAGGCCCTCATCGGGTTCGGCGACTCGTACGGGTCCGCCCAGTTCAACGACAACCACTTCCACTACGGCTACTTCACACTCGCGACCGCGCTGCTCGGACGGGCCGACCCCGAGTGGGCACAGCGGTACGGCGAGATGGCGACCCTCGTCGCGAAGCAGTACGCGAACTGGGACCGGGACGACGAGCGCTTCCCGCACTTCCGCACCTTCGGTGTGTGGACCGGTCACTCGAACGCCGGCGGTGTGTCCTCGCCGGGCGGCAACAACCAGGAGTCGTCGTCCGAGGCGATCCAGTCCGAGGCCGGGCTGTTCCTGCTCGGGTCGGTGCTCGGTGACGAGGACATGCAGGCAGCCGGTGCGGTGCAGTACGTCACCGAGCGTGCCGCCGTCCGCGACTACTACCAGAACGCCCACGGCAACCCGGCGTCGGCGGCGTACGACGGCGACGGCGCGTTCCCCGAGGCGTACGACGCCGGACAGGCCGGCATCCTCTTCGACTCCGGGCAGGCCGAGGCCACGTACTTCTCCGGCGACCCCGCGTGGATCTACGGGATCCAGTGGATGCCGACCGCGCCGTGGTTCACGTACTTCGGGTGGGACCCGGACTTCTCGATGGCGATCATGCGGCAGATGATGGCAGCCCGGGGCGAGGTCGTCGGGCAGGACGGCGTCGTGGACGGCAACGCCGGGCACGTGCAGATGCTCACCAAGAAGTGGTGGGGCGTCGGTACCTACGGGGACGTCGCGATCACGCGGGACCGGCCGGCGGCGATCGGTGAGCTGCAGGACGCGATCCGGGCCGTGGAACGGAACCACCCGGGCTACGTGACCGCGAAGACCGCGACGAACCCCCTGTACGACCGGTCGACGGACACGCTGTACGTCTCGGTCGACGACGACGGCTCCGTCGTGTTCCCGTCCCGGTGGTGGACACCCGAGGCCCTGCCGGCGGCACTCGTGCCCGCGCAGCTCGACGGCTCGACGGCGGACCGGCAGCCGGGGGACTGGCCGGAGCCGTCGCCGCTCCTGCCGTTCCTCGTCACCGACTACCGGGCGGACCCCGACACCATCGGCCGGCTGTACGGCGTCGACCTGACCCACCACCGCCCGGGCGCCGACACCGCCCGCGCGGCCGCCGTCTTCAGCGAGATGGGCGATGCACTCGGCAACGTCGTCCTCGGGTTCCTCGCCCAGTACGACCCGGACACCTACGCCGACGTCCACGCGGCGCTCTGGGAGGCGCAGGACCCGACCGTGACCGGACAGTCGATGGCCGGGATGGTCTACCACCAGGCGATGTCGAACCGCACCGTCGGGCACGAGGTCACCGACCGCCACACGTCGAACCCGCTGAGCCAGGTGTTCCGCGCCGCCGACGGCACGTACTCCTACGTGATCGACAACGTCGACGACGTCCAGCACACCTACGACGTGTACGCGGGGCAGCGGGTCGTCGGGCAGATCGCGGTGCCCGCCCGGACGCAGATCACGTCGCACCTCGATGCCCGACTGGCGAAGGTCGTCGTCGGGACGGCGGGCGACCCGCGCACGCTCGCCCCGGGCAGCACGACCGCGTTCACCGCGACGGGCTACGACCAGTACGGCGCGACCGTGCCGCTCGACGACGTGCGGTGGTCGACGAGTGCGGGGACGATCGATCAGGACGGCACCCTGCACGCGGGGGCCGCGGCGGACCAGGTGTCCGTGACCGCGACCGTCGGCACGGTCTCCGACGCGTACGACGTCCGTGTCGCCCCGGCACCGGTGCTCACGGGCATCGCCGTGACGCCCGGCACCGCCCGTGCCGTGGTCGGCGAGTCGGTGACGTTCTCCGCCGAGGGCCACGACCAGTACGGTGACCCGGCTCCGCTGCCCGCCGACGTCGCCTGGAGCACCACCGCTCCCGGCACGGTCACCGGTGACGGGACCCTCACCACCACCGCGCCCGGCGCAGGCTACGTCGTCGCGACGGTGGGCGACGTCGAGGCCGGCGGGGTCGAGGCCGGCGGGATCGAGGGCAGCGCCGTCGTGTCGTCGATCGCCTCGGTCCCGGTGGTCGAGGGGACCACCGCGACCGCGAGCTCGACCGACGGGGGCAACACCGCGGCGAAGGCCGTCGACGGGGACCCCGCCACCCGCTGGGAGAGCGCGCACGGCGTCGACACGGTGGACCTGACGCTCGACCTCGGGTCCGCGCGGGACGTCGACTCCGTCCGGGTCACGTGGGAGAACGCCGCGGCGGCACGGTACGTCGTGCAGGTGTCCGACACGGACGACGGCCCCTGGCGGAACGTCCGCACCGTCACGAATGCGGACGCGTCGGTGGACACCGTGCCGGTCGGCGCGACCGCCCGCTTCGTCCGGCTGCACATGACCGACCGCCTCACCCAGTACGGCTACTCGGTGTGGGACGTGCAGGTGACCGGGACACCGGCCACCGCCGACGTGGACGTGCGCGACCTGCTGGTCGCCCCGCGCAGCGTCACGGTGCTGCCCGGCTCCTCCGTCCGGCTCGCCGCGTACGGGTTCGACGCCGACGGCTACGGCGGTCTGCTGACCGGTGACGCCCAGCCCGTCTGGACCGCGGACGACGGTGCGACGGTGAGCGCCTCGGGCACGGCGACCCTGCCGGACCGCGGCGGTGCCACCGCGACGGTCCGCGCGGTCCGTGGTGCGGCGACCGGGCAGGCCGTCCTCACGACCCTCGACCAGGGTGAGTCGCCCGCGGTCTCCCGCGACGTCGCCGTCGGCAAGCCGGTGACGACCTCGTCCGACGAGCGCGGTGACCTGTCCGGCGACGCCGCCGTCGACGACGACGACACGACCCGGTGGTCGAGCACGGCTCGCGACGGCGAGTGGCTCGCCGTCGACCTCGGCTCGGTGCTGCCGCTCGACCGCGTCGAGGTCCTCTGGGAGACGGCTGCAGCGGCGTCGGACCACGTCGAGGTCCGCGACCGGGCATCCGACCCGTGGCGCACGGTCTCGACGACGGCCGAGGGACGGGGCGGGACGGAGACGCACGACCTCGACGGCATCCGGGCCCGCTTCGTGCGCCTGGTGGCCGACTCGCGCACGACCCGGTACGGCGTCTCGGTGTGGTCGTTCCGGGTGTTCTCCACCGAGGGCACGCCGACGCCGGACCTCGCCCGGCGCGCCGCGGTCTCGTCGTCCGGCGACGAGTCGGCAGGCACACCGGCGCGCCACGCGGTGGACGGGGACCCGGGCACGCGGTGGGCGAGCGAGCACCGGGACGATGCCCGGTTCGACGTCGACCTCGGTGCGCGGCACGAGGTGCACGAGGCGACGATCCGGTGGGAGGACGCGTACGGCCGCGCCTACCGCATCGAGGGACGGGACGGGACGACGGGCGCGTGGACGACCATCGTCACCGTCACCGACGGTGACGGTGGCACCGACCGGGTCCCGCTGTCCGGTACGTGGCGGCAGATCCGGTTGCAGGGTGTCGACCGGGCGACGCCGTACGGGTACTCGACGTACGCCTTCGAGGTCCGGTAGCGCGGGCGGCGGGCGGAGGACGACGTCGCCGCCCGCCCGCCTCGTCAGCCGAGCGCTGCCGCGAGCAGCTCGTCGACGAGCTCGACGTAGCCGAGGCCCACCGCCGCGTACATCCGCGGGACCTGCGACTGCTCGGTGAAGCCCGGCGCCGTGTTCACCTCGTTGAGCACCACCCCGTCACCGGTGACGAAGAAGTCGAAGCGGGCGACCCCGGCGCAGCCCAGGACCTCGTAGAGCACGGCGGCGGCACCGGTGACCGCTGCGTGCTCGGCGACCGACAGGCCGGCCGGGATCCGGAACGGGGCGCTGCCGTCGTACTTCTGTTCCCGGTCGAAGACGCCGCGCCCGTCGGTGGCGATCTCCAGTGTCGCGCCGCACCGCAGGACGCCGGACCGGTCGCGGAACAGCGCCACGTCGACCTCACGCCCGGCGACGAACGACTCGACGAGCACGGTGCCGCCGGCGGAGCGTGCGTGCTCGATCGCCGCCGTCAGGTCGTCGTGCCGCCGGACCAGGGTGACGCCGTTGCTCGACCCGGCAGACGTCGGCTTCACCACGAGCGGGGGTGCGGACGGGACGGCCGCCGCTGCCTCGGTCGCCGACACCGCTGCCGCGACGCGCACGGCGGGCGCGCAGGCGATGCCGACCGCGCCGGCGACCGTCTTCGTCACCCACTTGTCCGCCGCGAGGGCGCCGGCTCGGACCGGTGAGCCGACGACGGGCACGCCGACGAGGTCGAGCAGCCCGGCGACGGCGCCGTCCTCGCCGTGCTCGCCGTGGAGCAGCGGGAAGGCCGCGTCGCAGGACGTCAACCGGGCGACGGCATCGGCCGGGGACAGGAGCGCCCCGCCCTCGTCGTGCCACGTGCCGTCACGGCCGACGGTCAGCGGGACCGCGGTGTGGCCGCCGGTGCGGAGTGCGGCGACGACGGCCGCCGCGGAGGCCAGGGACACGTCGTGCTCGTCGTTCGCGCCGCCGCCGATCACGGCGACGCGGTGGTGTGGTCGGTCGGTCACGGGTGCTCCTCGGTGCTCGGATTGGTGCTGGTGCTGGTGCTGGTGCTGGTGCGGTGCACGCGGGCGACCCGGCTGCCGATCCGCGTGACGAGCTCGTGCGGGATCGTCCCCGCCCACGCCGCCCACTCGGCGACGGTCGGTTCGCCGCCGTCCCCGGGGCCGAACACGGTGACCGGTTCGCCCGGGGACGTGCGTTCGGTGCCGGTGTCGACGACGACGCTGTCCATCGAGAAGCGCCCGACGACCGGACACCGGCGCCCACGGACCAGGACCTCGGCCCGGCCCGAGGCAGCGCGGGGGAGACCGTCGCCGTACCCGAGCGGCAGCAGCGCCAGGTTCGTCGCGGACGCGGTCGTGCTCGTCCCGCCGTACCCGATGCGGGTGCCCGCCCGCGCCGAGCGCGAGGACACGACCACGGTCGTCAGTGACAGCGCCGGCCGCAGCCGGTCGGTCGTGCCCGAGGGGTCGATGCCGAAGAGTCCGGCGCCGATCCGGTGCAGGTCGAACCCGGCCCCGACGCCGGTCAGCGTGGCAGCGGTGGCCGCGAGGTGCACCGTGGACGGGGTCAGCCCGCGGCGACGGGCGGTCCGGACGGCGTTGCCGAAGAGCAGGCGTTCGCGGACGTTCTGGTCGTCCTCGGGGCGGTCCGCCGAGGACATGTGCCCCATCACGCCGACGACCCGGACCGCGCCGGTGCCCTCGGCCTCGCGCGCCAGCGAGCACAGCGCTGCCCAGTCGGCCGGCGCACACCCCTCGCGGGCCATGCCGACGTCGACGTGCAGGTGCACCCGTGCCGCGCGACCGACGGCGCGTGCCGCGACCACGACGGCGACCAGGACGGCGGGGTCGGCGACGGCGAGCGCGACGTCGGCGCCGACCGCCGCGGCGAAGTCCGCGTCCGGTGGGTTCAGCCAGCTCAGCACCGGTGCGGTCACGCCCTCGGCGCGGACCGCGAGCGCCTCGTCGACGCTCGTGACACCGACGGAGCCGGCCCCGGCCTCCAGGACGGACCGTGCGACCGCCCCGTGCCCGAACCCGTCGGCCTTGAGCACCGCCATCAACCGTCCGCCCGTCAGGGCGGCGAAGAAGGTCGTGTTGGCGCGGATGGCGTCGTCGTGGACCGTCAGGAGCGACCCGGACGCGGTCACTGCTGCATCCGCGGGTCGCCGGTCGGGTCCCAGTACTTGCGGGGGCACCCGTCGGAGGGGGCGTCCGGCCGGAGCTCGAAGTGCCACGCCTCGTTGTCGTAGACCTGGCAGAGCCCGTACCGAGCGCCGTTGTCCTGCAGCCAGGTGGCCGCATCCCAGTCCCCGATGTCGATCGCCTCGCCGCGGACGTGGAGCGACGTCTCGGGCGTCGAGACCCAGCGCGCCGCCTCCTGCCGCGAGCCGTACTCGGCGACGGCGTCGTCGAGGAGTCGTTCCTGGAGCGCGGGGGAGCGCCAGCCGCTGTTCACGACGAAGCGCACGCCCTCGCCCTCGGCGTCCCGGGCAGCGCGACGGACCGCGTCGAGCAGGTCCGGCTGCAGTCGTGCGACCGCGGGCAGGTCGTCGTCGAAGACCGACGCGCCGGACGGCACCTCGCCGGCGGCGGATCCGGTGGCGGCGCCGGCCGTGCCGTCGTCGTGTGTGCCGGCGGAGGCGCCGGTGAGGCCGTGCCCCGGTGCGCCGCCGGTCGCTCCGGGGCGGCCGGAGACGGCGGACAGCACGACGAGGACGACGGCGACCGCCGCGACGAGGGCGAGGAGGACGACGACCAGGACGGCCCCGGTTCGTCGCGGTCGTGCGGGGACGGGGACGGAGGGAGGAGCGGGACGGTGCTGCATGTCGACCAGTGCAGCGTGGACCGTGTCGTCGGAGCGTACGCGTTTCCGCATACGCTCCCGACACGTACCGCCGCCTAGCATCGGTGCCGTGCGTGTGCTGATCCTCGAGGACGAACCCCTGCTCGCCGAGGCCGTCCGCGACGGCTTCCGCCTCGAGGCCATCGCGGCCGACGTCGCGCAGGACGGGGACGCCGCGCTCGAGCTCCTCGCGCTGAACCGCTACGACGTCGCGGTGCTCGACCGGGACGTCCCCGGGCCGACCGGCGACGAGGTCGCCGCACACCTGGTCGCGACCGACGCCGGCGTCCCGGTGCTCATGCTGACCGCGGCCGACCGACTCGACGACAAGGTCTCCGGCTTCGCCGTCGGTGCTGACGACTACCTGACGAAGCCGTTCGCACTGCGGGAGCTCGTGCTCCGCGTCCGCGCGCTGGCACGGCGGAGCGGCGAGCACCGCCCACCGGTCCTCGAAGCGGCGGGGCTGCGGGTCGACCCGTTCCGCCGCGAGGTCTTCCGCGACGGCCACCACGTCGCCCTCACCCGCAAGCAGTTCGCCGTGCTCGAGGTCCTCGTCCGCGCCGGTGGCGGGGTGGTGAGTGCCGAGCAGCTGCTCGAACGCGCCTGGGACGAGAACGCGGACCCCTTCACGAACGCCGTCCGG
Organism: Curtobacterium uvaldense; assembly: GCF_028307415.1. NCBI lineage: Bacteria > Bacillati > Actinomycetota > Actinomycetes > Micrococcales > Microbacteriaceae > Curtobacterium > Curtobacterium uvaldense. The sequence continues at coordinate 13,720 of NZ_JAQMHU010000009.1, forward strand.
ATCACGGTGTCGGCGCTCCGCAAGCGTCTGGGGGAGCCGTGGGTGATCGCCACCGTGCCGGGCGTCGGCTACCGCATCGACACCGACGGACCGCGTGCCGGCGGCGTGACGGACGGCGGCTCGTGACCGACCGTCGCCGCGGCGCCAGCGTGCGGGTGCGACTCGCCCTCAGCTACGCGGGGGTGGTGGTGCTCACCGGAGCGCTGATCCTCGCCGTGGTCTGGGTGTTCCTCCTGCGGTACGTGCCCGTCGGGAACCTGGCCACGACCGACGGCTACGTCCCCGACCGTTCCGACCTCGTCCGTGCGTTCGTCCCCGCAGCGGCCGCGGTGTCCGTGGCACTCGTGGTCGTCGGGCTGGTCGGCGGGTGGTTCCTCGCCGGCCGGGTGCTGGCGCCGCTCCAGCGGATCACCGACACCACGCGACAGGTCGCGGCCGGGTCGCTCGCGCACCGCGTCGCGCTCCCCGGTCGACGCGACGAGTTCCGTGACCTCGCCGACGCGTTCGACGGCATGGTCGGGCGGCTCGAGGCGTACGTGGCGGAGCAGCAGCGCTTCGCGGCGAACGCGTCGCACGAGCTGCGGACGCCGCTGGCCACGACGCGCGCGCTGCTCGAGGTCGCCGCCCGCGAGCCGGACCGCGACCCGGCCGGGGTCCTCGAGCGGTTGCGGAACGTGAACGAGCGGGCGGTCGACCTGACCGAGGCCCTGCTGGTGCTCGCACGAGCCGGCCGGGAGCTCCCGGACCGCGAGCGGGTGGACCTGTCGCTCCTGGCGGACGAGGCCGTCGAGACCGTCCTGCCCCTCGCCGAGGCGCGGGGCATCGACGTCGAGCCCGTCACGGCGACGGCGTGGACGACCGGCTCGACGTCCCTGCTGCTCCAGCTCGTGACGAACCTCCTGCAGAACGCCGTCGTCCACAACGTCGGCCCGGGGCGGGACGGCTGGGTCCGCGTCAGGACGGGCACCCGGCAGGGCGCGTCGGTCGTCGTGGTCGAGAACCCCGGTGCCGTCGTGCCGGCCGCGGTCGTCCCGACCCTCACCGAGCCGTTCCAACGGGTGGCCTCGCGGCGGCGCGAGGACGACGCCGGCGCCGGTCTCGGTCTGGCGATCGTCGCGGCGATCGTGACCTCGCACGGTGGCACGCTCGACGTCGCCGCACGTCCGGAGGGCGGTCTCGTCGTCGAGGTGGCACTGCCCGCCGCGGGGTGCCCGGCCGGGCCGTCCTCTGCCGCGTGAGCGCCGTCGTGCACGGGAGCCGGGCCGCTCCGTGCGAGGATCGGTCGGTGCAAGCAACGCCCGTCGCCGTCGTCATCGCCGCGATGACCGAGGAACTCTCCGCCGTCGCCACCCTGCTGGGTGGTGTCGTCATCGACGACGGGCCGGTGGGCGGACACGACGAGCACCACCTGCTCGACGTCGGCGGATCGGTGGTCGCCCTCCGCCGCAGCGGCATCGGGTTCACGAACGCGACGGCCGCCGTCGCGCACTGCTTCCACGACTTCGGCACCGTCCCGGTGCTCAGCGTCGGGACCGCCGGCGGGCTCATGCGCGGCATCGAGATCGGTGACGTCGTCGTCGGCGAGCACTACGTGAACATCAACGCGGACGCGACGGCGTTCGGCTACGCGCTCGGGCAGGTCCCCGGGATGCCGCCGCAGTACGCGCCCGACTCCCGCATGCTCGCCCGCGCCGCCGCTGCTCGGACGCCGTACCGCATCCGATCCGCGACCATCGGCTCGAGCGAGGTCTTCGTCACCGAGGGGCGCGCCCGTGCGCTGCGCGAGGTCTTCCCCGCGGTCGCAGCGGTGGACATGGAGTCCGCGGCCATCGCGCAGTTCACGCACGTGCACGACATGCCGTTCCTGTCGATCCGTGGGATCAGCGACCTGTGCGCACCGGACGGCGACGAGTTCCGGGAGCACCTCGACGACGCGTCGGCACGCGCAGCGCGCGTGGCGCACGACGTGCTGCTCGACCTGGCGGCCTGAGGCGGCGCCCACCAGCGACCACCGCCGCCCACCGGACGGGAGGCAGGGCACCCGTCGGTCCCGCGCCTCCCGTCCGTCGGTCGCCCGCGTCGGACGCGCGTGCCGGCAGACCGGGTGAGCGCCGGGTCAGCGACGCCGGCGGCTGGCGATCAGGCCGCCGAACACCAGGACGACCGCGATCACGAAGACGATCAGCTGGGCCGGTTGGAACCCGTCGAGGTCCATGGTGCACTCCTTCCGTGCACGGGACGTCCGCGCTCGCATCGACCCGAACGGTAGGACGCGGTTCCTGTACGCGTCGAGGGGACGGGGTACGACTCCTGCACGACAGCCGGTCTCCGCACACTCGTGCACGGTTGGGCGCCAGCCGAGTGCCTCGACGCTCCGCCGGTGCGATGATGATCCGCGGCCGTCGCCCGGACGGCCCGGACGGAAGTGACGAGCGTGACCGAGACCCGCTCCCCGGCGCCGACGAGCGACACCGTCGACGACCCCTCGCACGGGCCGGCGAAGGGCATCGCAGCCCTCGCCCTCACCGCCCTCGGCGTCGTGTTCGGCGACATCGGCACCAGCCCGCTGTACGCCCTCCGCACGGTGTTCACCATCGACGGCGGCATCGTGAAGGCGAACCAGGAGGACGTCTACGGCGTCATCTCGATCATGTTCTGGAGCGTCACGATCGTCGTGTCGATCAAGTACGTGCTCGTGCTCATGCGCGCCGACAACGACGGCGAGGGCGGGGTCATGGCGCTCGCCGCACTGGCGCGCCGGCTCTACGCGAAGCGGCGCGGGGGCGCGACGGTCTTCCTGGTGATCGGCATCATCGGTGTCTCGCTCTTCTACGGCGACTCGGTCATCACCCCGGCCGTGTCCGTGCTCTCCGCGGTCGAGGGGCTCTCGACCGCGGCGCCGTCGCTCGAGCACCTCATCGTGCCGATCGCGGCCGTCATCCTCGTGCTGCTGTTCCTCGTGCAGCGGTTCGGCACCGGCAAGGTCGGCAACCTGTTCGGTCCGGTGATGCTGCTCTGGTTCGTGGTCATCGCCGCGGCCGGCGTCCCGCACATCGTCGCGCACCCCGGCGTGCTGCAGGGGCTCTCGCCGACCTGGGCGATCTCCTTCCTCGTCGCCCACCCGTACATCACGTTCGTGGCGATGGGCGCCGTCGTGCTCGTCATCACCGGGGCCGAGGCGCTGTACGCGGACATGGGCCACTTCGGCCGTCCGGCGATCCTCCGCGCCTGGTTCTTCGTGGTGTTCCCGGCGCTCGTGCTCAACTACCTCGGCCAGGCGTCGCTGGTGCTGCAGGACCCCTCGGCGGCGAAGGACCCGTTCTTCCTGCTCTTCCCGGACGCCCTGCAGATCCCGGTCGTCGTGCTCGCGACGATGGCCACGGTGATCGCGAGCCAGGCGGTCATCTCCGGCGCCTTCTCGCTCACACGCCAGGCCGTCCAGCTCGGGCTGCTGCCGCCCCTGACGATCCGGCAGACCTCGCGGGAGGAAGGCGGCCAGATCTACCTGCCGGCGGTCAACCTGCTGCTCTTCATCGGTGTCCTCGCGATCATGCTCGCCTTCCGGTCGTCGGCGAGCCTCGCCACCGCGTACGGGGTGTCGGTGACCGGCGCGCTGGTCGTGGACACGCTGCTGCTGCTCCTGGTCGTCAAGCCGCTCTGGCACTGGGCGACGTGGAAGCTCGTGCTGGCCGCGGTGGTCTTCGGCGGGCTCGAGCTGACCTTCCTGGCCGGCAACCTGTCGAAGATCGTGCACGGCGGTTGGGTCCCGCTGCTCATCGCTCTCGCGGTGATCACGCTGATGACGACCTGGCGTCGGGGACGGCAGCTCGTACAGGAGGAACGCAAGGAACGCGAGGGGTCGCTCGCCGAGTTCATCGAGCGCATCAACACGAAGCACGTCCCACGGGTCGAGGGCATCGCGATCTTCCCGCACCCCAACAAGGAGACGACCCCGCTGGCGCTCCGCGCGAACGTCGAGCACAACCACGTGGTGCACCGGACCGTGATCATCGTCTCGGTGCTCACCGCGAACGTGCCGCACGTGCCGCACGCCAAGGCGTTCTTCCGCGACGACCTCGGGTACGAGGACGACGGCATCGACCACATCACGGTGAAGTTCGGGTTCTCCGACGACCAGGACCTGCCGCGGGCACTGCACGCCGCGTGCCTGGCCGAGGTGCTCGACGTCGATCCGGAGGCGATCGCCGGGGCGTCGTACTTCATCTCGCGCGGTGCGCTCCGACCGCAGGCCGGCAACCGCGGCATGGCGCGCTGGCGGAAGAAGCTCTTCGTCGGGTTGGCGCACAACGCGGCCGATCCGGCAGCGCGCTTCGGGCTGCCGGCACAGCGCACGGTGACGATGGGCAGCGACGTCGAGCTCTGAGCGCCGTCCGTGCGGCTGAGCACCGTCCAGGCGGACGGCGTAGCGTCCGACGGGTCGTTCCGCCACCCGGGCTCCTGCGGCACCGAACGGAAGCCGCACCATGGCACACCGGAACGACCTCACCTGGCGTCAGGACAGCGACGCCTCCTGGACGGCGTGGGCCGACGGCCGCGTGCTGGCCCGCATCACGCTCCAGCGGCAGTACGAGCTCGAGTCCGAGGACGGATCGGTGCGCGGGTCGCACAGTGCCCTCGGCAGTGCGCAGGCGCAGCTCGAGGCCTGGTACCAGTGGGAGACCGCGGTCGGCGACGCCTGAGGCCACCGTCCCTCGGCCGGACCGGGCCGCCGCAGCACTCCGCCCGGTCGCGGTGACGACCTGCCGGCCACGTCCACAGCGCGCCAGGAGGACCGCGCGGACCGTGCCGTCGGGGGAGCCCGGCCGGGTCAGTGTGCGCGGCCCCGCAGGCGACCGACACCGAGCACGATGCCGACCACGACCATGCCGAGCACGAGCCCGAACACGGCCGACACCGCGGTGTCGACGATCCACGCGACGACCGGGCCGGCGGCCTCGACCGCGTGCTCGACCACGTGCAGCAGTTCCTCCGGGCCCGCCCAGAACGTCTCCGCCAGGTTCGCGATCACCAGGTGCCCACCGACCCAGAGCATGGCGACCGTGCCGACGATGCTGATGACCCGGAACACCGTCGGCATCGCGCGCACGATCCGCGCACCGGCACGGCGGGTCCGCCGGGAGTCGTTCTTCATCATCTGCAGGCCGATGTCGTCGACCTTCACCAGGAGCGCCACGGCGCCGTAGACCAGGGCCGTCATCCCGAGCCCGATCAGCGCGAGGGCACCGACCTTCGGCCAGAAGTCGAGCCCGGTGTCCAGGCTCGACAGGGCGATGAGCATGATCTCGGTGCTGAGGACGAGGTCGGTGCGCACGGCGCCGAAGACGAGCTTGGGCTCCGTGGTCGGCTGCGCGTCGCCGGCGGCCTCGTGGTGCACACCGAACCACTCGGTGACCTTCTCGGCGCCCTCGAAGCACAGGTACGTGCCGCCGATGACGAGCAGCCAGGGCAGCACCCACGGGGCGAACGCCGACAGCAGCAGCGCCAACGGGATGATGATGACGAACTTGTTGAAGAGGCTGCCGAGCGCGATGCGCCCGACGACGGGGAGTTCGCGAGCCGGTTGCAGTCCCTGGACGTACTGCGGAGTGACCGCCGCGTCGTCGATCACGACCCCCGCGGTCTTCGCGCTGGCCTTGAGGGCCGCGGAGAGGATGTCGTCCACCACGGCGAGCAACCCGACTGACATGTCGCTCACCCTACTGGAGCGGTCACCGGCGTCCGTCCCGCGCCCTCCCACCGGCCGGCGCTTCCCCCAGATCGGGGTACGTGCGACGGCGGGTCCGCGCCGACATCCGCGGAGCGGCGCGCAGTCAGACCGTTCTGCTCGCGCGAACGGGGTACGCCGCTGGGGGTTGCCTGGCAGCCGCCCGTCGTTCCACTGACGGCAGCCCTTCCCGAGCCGACACAGCAGGGCACACCGAGCACCACCACCACGGTCCGCCGACGCCACCCACGTCGGCGCCCACAGGCAGGAGCGCCCCTTGCAGTCCTCGATCGTCGCAGCCCTCACCGTCGCCGTGCTCGCAGTCGGCGCGGTCGCCGATGTCTCGGCTCCCCCCTCCGCGTCCGCCGCGCCGACGTCGATCACGACGACCTCCGCCCCGAAGGGCACCGTCGTGTCGAACGGTCGGACCTGGAAGCAGACCTACCGGCAGGACTTCGCCACGGCCGCGCCGGCCGGCAAGGTCGCCGCGAAGTACCCGGGCATGGGCCTGTACGACGGGTTCTCCGACACGAGCGGTCAGGGGCGCTACACACCGTCGAAGGTGCTGAGCGTGCAGAACGGTGCGCTCGACTTCTGGCTGCGGTCCGACCGCGGTCAGCCGCTCGCCGCGGCCGTCATGCCCGACGGCTACGCGCCGCACCGCACCGGCCGCGTCTCGATCCGCTACAAGACCACGAAGACCCCCGGGTACAAGTTTGTCGTGATCCTGTGGCCGTCGAGCGACCGGTGGAACGAGGGCGAGATCGACTGGCCCGAAGCGGCCCTCGGCGCGAAGCCCCGACCCGCGTCGGCCGTCCCGGGCAGCCTGCGGAACGGCGCCATGACCTTCCAGCCGGAGCGTGAGACCTTCGCGGCCACCGACACGAGCAGCTACCACGTCGCCACCACCGAGTGGGACAGCAAGGTGGTCCGCTTCTTCTGGGACGGCAAGCTGGTCGCGTCGACGACGAAGGCCGTGCCGACGAAGCCGATGCGGGTCACGCTGCAGGCCGAGACCGACACCGGTGGGCGCGTGCCGGCGGGCGCCTCGGGGCACGTGAGCGTCGACTGGATCGCGATCTACGACTGACGGGAGGCGCGGTGCCGGTGAACGGGACCGCCCACCGGCACCGCGCCTCCGGGCTCAGCCCGCGGTGCGACGGGCGGTCAGCCGACCGCGGCCCAGTGGCAGTGCGCCGCTGCGGTAGGCGAAGCCGTCGGCATCGCCGACCGTGCCGCTGGCGGTGCCGAAGTGCCACAGGCGGTTGAAGCAGGAGACGCCGATCCGGGTCGACCCGTCGTCGGCGACCGCCCACGTGCCGGTGCCCCACTGGGCCGGGTGACCGACGCCGTCGATCGTCACCGTCGGTCGGGCTCCCCAGGTCAGCAGGGGGCGACCGAGGTCGAGGGTGATCCGGCGCTTCGTCGTGCCGGACGGCTGTGGGGTGTCCATGCGGTCAGGGTACGGGCGTCGGCACCCTGAACGCGCCCGGGCGGCCGTCCGTAGGATCCGCTGCATGGCTGACTTCACCGCTGCACAGGCCGCCGTCGTCCGCATCGAGCGCGCGGAGGAGGGCCGGTGGGACCTCACCCTCATCAGCGACTCCGGCGTCCGGATGGGGCACGGCGTGCACCTCCCCGACGCTGCGTCCGACGACGCCGAGGACGAGCGGGTCGCAGCCCTCGACTTCGTGCGCGGGTACGGGTTCCGCTTCGAGGCCGACGCCGTCGTCACGGACGGCCCGGACGCGTTCTGGGCGCCGTTGCTCCCGCTCGGGTCCGACGAGCACCCGACGGACTGAGGCTGGTCAGTCCTGGTCGTCGAGCGCTGACCGTTCGAACCCGATCAACCAGGTCACCCCGAACGCGTCGCGCACCGTTACGTCCCAGTCGCCCCACGGCCGCTCCTGGAGGTCGTCGACCACCGTGCCGTCGGAGGCCAGGTCCACGAACCACCGCCGGAGCACCTCGGGCCGGGCGCTCCCGAGCAGGGCGAACAACAGGCCGGAGACCGCGAGCGCGGTGTCGTCGGGGCCGGTGTCGGCGGCGAAGAGCCGGACCGGGCCGACGAGCTCGCCGTGCGCCACGGCGCCGGGCGGCCCGTCCTCGCGAGCGGCCTCCTCGTACGAGGTGACGCGGACGTCGCCGCCGAAGACCTGCTGCCAGCGGGCGAGCGCCGTGCGGGCGGTACCGGGGAGCAGGAGGTACGGGGTCGGGGCTGTGCCGTCCATGGGCTGACCGTACTCCGGTGCTCGCCGGTGGGCCCCCTTCGGCTCCCTGTCCGTGGTCGACGTGAGACGCCGGCGTCGTGCCGAGACGCCGGTGTCGTGCCGAGACGCCGCCGTCGTGCCGAGACGCCGCCGTCGTGCCGAGACGCCGCCGAAGAGGACGGCGTCTCGAGCGATCGGGGGCGTCTCGCGGTGACGCCGGCGTCTCGGACCCGTCCGGCACGGCGAAACGCCGGCGTCTCGGGCCGGCCGCCCGGCTCAGGCGCGGTGCCGCGTCCGACGCGCCCGGCGCAGTCCGACCACGGCCGTGCCGAGCGTGAGGAGCGCCACGGCCCAGCCGATCGGCACGGCGGCATCGGCCCCGGTCCAGGCGAGCTCGCCGGCGGTGTCCGCGACGGAGCGGGCGCTCGACGGACCACCGTCCGGGTCCTGCCCGACCCGAGCTGCGGTGGTGGCGTCTCCCTCGGGAGCGGTCGCCGCCCGTCCGCCGGTCACCCGCACCGGGAACGTGGTCGCGGTGCCGTCGACCGACACCCGGACGGTCTGCGACGCCGCACCGGTGAAGGTCACCGTGACGGTCCCGTCGGCGCGGTCGACCCGGTCGGCGTCGTCGCTCGCACGGACCTCGGCGTCCTCGGCGACCGCCACCGTGTTGCCGAACCGGTCGGTCGTCCACGGTTCGAGCGTGAGGGAGCCGCCGAGCGCCACGCCCAGCGGATCCGGGTAGACCCGGCCGTCGGCACCGACCCAGGTGTACGTCCCGTCCGACGCGGCGGGGACGGTGCGGACGACCACGCCGACGCCGGTGGCGGCAGCGGGCAGGACGGTCCAGCGCACCCAGTGCTCCGCGGAGCCGACCGCGGTCGTCGCGGTGACCCGCACGGTGGCGGTGCCCGCGTGGGTCGGGGTGCCGGAGAGCACACCGTGGGCGAAGGTCAGCCCGTCGTCCGGGTGGGCTGTGGCGCCCTCCGCGGTGGTGAGCGAGTACGCGGCTCCGTCGGCGTCCCGTGCGCGCAGGTCGGCGGAGGACGGTTCGCCGGCCCGGACGGTCGGGAGCACCTGGGGGGAGGACTCGCTGGTGGCCGCTGCCCAGGACGGCACGTCCGCCGTCGTCGGCGAGGACGGCACGTCCGCCGTCGTCGGCGGGGTGACCGGTGTCGGCGACGACGACGCTGTCGACGCCGACACGGGCTGGGTGGCGCCCCGGGCCGTGGCGGCCGGCAGGACGCCGAGTGCGGCGGCGACCAGCACGGCGGCAGCCGCTGCGGTGGTGCGCGCTGCGGACCGAGCGCTCGGGACGTGGTGCATGGTGCTCCTCGCGGATCCCCGGAGCGTCGGGAGACCGCGCCGGGACCGGTCGTCGGGTACGTCCGGTGCCGCGAGCGTAGGCGGCGAGGAACCTTCGCGGACGATCGGTTGCGGCTTCCCGAAGGGACCCTGTGGAACCCCGCAGCGCCGTGCGGCACCGTGCGTCGCACCGCGGGCGCGGATCAGGACGCGGCGATCGCGCCCATCTCGGCGACGACGGTGCGGAGCTTCACCGCGAGCTCGTCGCTGTCACCGACGGTGTCGCGGTGCGCGACCTCGGACAGCGCGGACAGCACGAGTCCGACGGCCGTGCGAGCGGTCTGCTCGTCGGTGCGCGACGACACCGTGGCGAGGAGCGACTGCCGCGACTCGGCCATCCACTGCATGACCATCGGTGCCATCTCGGGTCGGAGCACGAGGAGCTCCTTCATCCGGCGGCGGTCCTGGGAGAGCGGGACGGTCGCGGCGATCAGGACGCACAGGTCGTCGACGAGTCGGCCGTCCGCCTCGGCGAAGCGCGTCGCCGCCCACTCCGGCACCTCGACGGTGTCGAGACCGAGCGCCGCGTGCGCCTTCGACGTGAAGTAGTTGAAGAAGGTCCGCGGGGAGACGTCGGCGTCGCTGCAGATCTGCTCGACGGTGACGCCGTCGAGACCGTGCTCGGAGACGAGCGTCAGGGCGGCGTCGTGGAGCGCCTGCCGGGTCTGCTGCTTCTTCCGCTCGCGCAACGTGCACGGCGCGGTGACCGGCTCCGGTGCTGCTGTGGTGCTCACGTGCACTCCTGTGGTGCTGGGCGGCCACCGTGTCCTGCGGTGGCCCGGGTCGTCTGCGCCGGACGGGTCCGGCACGGGGAGGCCGCCCGCACCCCGGGCGGGGTGCGGGCGGCCGGGGGTCACCGACGCTGGGTCGGCGTGGAGCCGGTCATCGGCCCGGTGAACGATCCGGCCTCGGCTGCTGCGAGCCCGGCGCGGGCCTCGAGCTCGGCCTCGGCCGACGGCGCCGAGCGGTCGACATCGGACGAGGAACCGTCGGACGAGGAGCCGTCTGACGAGGATCCGTTCGCGGCGTCGTGCTGTTCCTGCAGCGCCGAGCGCTGGCGCAGCGGCGGCACCCGGAAGAACCAGGTGAGCACGAAGGCGAGCAGGATCACGCCGAGTCCGACCCAGTAGATCGTCACGGACGAGGCGTTGAAGCCCGCCATGAACGGCCGCGTGAGGCGGCTGTCGGCGCCGGTGAGGAACGAGGTGTCGTTCGTGCTCGTCGCCGCGGAGTCCGAACTGGCGCCGTCGTCGATCTGCTTCGCCAGGGCCGGCGTGAGCTCGTCCACCCAGTACGACCGCTGCGAGGCGTTCGACCAGTCGACCGACACCGTGCCGTCCTGGACGCTGGCGTGCGCCTCGTCCGCCACGGCCTCGAGGGCTGCGGACTCTGCGGCCGGGGTGGCCGCTGCGACCTGCTGGTCGATCACGCCCTGCGCCGCGGCTGCGGGCACGGCACCGGCGGCGACCTGCTTCTGCACGGCCGCGGTGACCTGCTGCGTGACGGCCTGGTCGGCCGCCTGCTTCGCCTGCGCCGAGGCGTCGTCGAGCTTCCCCTGGACGGTCTGCTGCAGCGGGGTGGTGATCGGGGCCCAGATCGTGTCGATCGCGCCCTGGTTGGCCGGCTTGCTCGCCACCGCGGGGTCGAGTGCGGCCGACAGCGCCGGCTTGAGGTCGGCCTGGTTCGCGGTCGCCGTCAGGATGTTGCTCGGCATGACCGAGAACAGGATCGAGAGCAGCACCGCGGTGCCGAGCGTTCCGCCGATCTGCCGGAAGAACGTCGCCGAGCTGGTCGCGACGCCCATGTCCCGGGCCTCGACCGAGCCCTGCGACGCCAGGGTCAGCGACTGCATGACCGAGCCGAGCCCGAGGCCGATCAGGAACATGCCGATCATCAGGAACCAGAGCGGCTTGTCGATCGTCATGAAGGTCAGGACGACGTAGCCGGCCGACACCAGGAACGTGCCGATGACCGGGAAGACCCGGTAGCGGCCGACACGGGCGACGATCTGGCCCGAGGTGATCGACGCGATCATCAGCCCACCGACGAGCGGCAGTGTGGCGAAGCCCGACTCGGTCGGGGTCAGGCCCACGACGATCTGCAGGTAGAGCGGGATGGTCAGCATGGCGCCGAACATCGCGAAGCCGACCAGGAACCCGATGACGGTCGCCATCGAGAACGTGCCGGAGCGGAAGAGCTTCAGCGGGATGATCGCCGCGTCGCCCATCTTCGACTCGACGAGCAGCAGTGCGACGAGTCCGAGCGCACCGATCACGTAGCTGGCGATCGCGGCGGGCGAGCCCCAGCCCCAGGTGCGGCCCTGCTCGGCGACGAGCAGCAGCGGCACGAGCGTGACGATGACGGCCGTCGCGCCCCACCAGTCGACCTTCGGCTTGTCGCCCTTGCCGTGCACCTTCGGCAGGTGCAGGAAGACGATCACCATGATGAGCGCGGCGACGCCGATCGGCACGTTGATGAGGAGCACCCAGCGCCACCCGGTGATCCAGAGGATCTCGGAGGAGCCGGCGAGCAGGCCGCCGATGAGCGGTCCGATGACGGACGAGATGCCGAACACGGCGAGGAAGTACCCCTGGTACTTCGCACGCTCACGCGGCGCGAGGATGTCACCCATGATCGCGAGCGGCAGCGACATGAGCGCGCCGGCGCCGATGCCCTGCACGGCACGGAAGGCCGCGAGCATGAGCATCGAGGTGGACATCGAGGACAGCACGGCGCCGAGGATGAAGACGACGATGCCGAAGATGTAGAGCGGCCGTCGGCCGAAGATGTCGGAGAGCTTGCCGTAGATCGGCGTCGCGATCGTCGACGTGATCAGGTAGGCCGTGGTCACCCATGCCTGCTGGTCGAGGCCGTGCAGGTCGTCGCCGATGGTGCGGATCGCCGTGCCGAACACCGTCTGGCCGAGGGACGACAGGAACATGCCCGCCATCAGGCCGTAGATCACCAGGAGGATCTGGCGGTGCGTCATGAGCGGCTGCTGGCCGGAGGTGCCGGGCGCGTGCGCGCCGGTCGCCGCGTCGGGGCCGGCGGTGTCGCGGCCCTGCTGCACCGAGACGGGTGCGGTGGCGGTCATCGAACTCCTTTTTCGTACTGTGTAACTTTGCAGACCGCGCAACGATACCTCCGGTGGTTCCGGAATGCAACTAAATGGCGACGGACGGGAGGCGCGTCGCGGCGCCGCCACGCGCCTCCCGTCCGGCCACCGCTCGCCCGGTCGCGTCAGCGGGCGTCCGCCGTCCGAGGTACCGTTTCCCCATGAGCACGGACACCGCCATCGCCACCGAGACCGCCGACGAGGGGCCCGTGGTGACCTTCGCCGACCTCGGCCTGAGCGATCCGGTGCTCAAGGCCGTCAAGGACATCGGCTACGAGACCCCCTCCGCCATCCAGGAAGCGACGATCCCGACGCTGCTCGAGGGGCGCGACGTCGTCGGCCTCGCGCAGACCGGCACCGGCAAGACCGCGGCGTTCGCGCTGCCGATCCTGTCCCGCATGGAGTCGGGCAGCAAGGTGCCCCAGGCCCTCGTGCTGTCGCCGACCCGTGAGCTCGCGCTGCAGGTGTGCGAGGCGTTCGAGCAGTTCGCGTCGCACATGAAGCACGTGCACGTGCTGCCCGTCTACGGCGGTCAGGCGTACGGCGTGCAGCTGTCCGCGCTGCGCCGTGGCGTCGACGTCGTCGTCGGCACGCCCGGTCGCATCATGGACCACATCGCCAAGGGCACGCTCGACCTGTCCCAGCTGAAGTACCTCGTGCTCGACGAGGCCGACGAGATGCTCAAGATGGGCTTCGCCGAGGACGTCGAGACGATCCTGGCCGAGACGCCGGACGACAAGCAGGTCGCGCTGTTCTCGGCAACGATGCCCGCGCAGATCCGTCGCATCTCGCAGCAGTACCTGAACGACCCGTCCGAGATCACCGTCAAGACCAAGACGAAGACCGCCGCGAACATCACGCAGCGCTACCTGATGGTGTCGTACCCGCAGAAGGTCGACGCGCTCACCCGCATCCTCGAGGTCGAGGACTTCGAGGGCATGATCATCTTCGTCCGCACGAAGAGCGAGACCGAGACCCTGGCCGAGAAGCTCCGCGCCCGCGGGTACGCCGCGGCGGCGATCAGCGGTGACGTCGCCCAGGCGCAGCGCGAGCGCACGGTCAACCAGCTGAAGTCCGGCAAGCTCGACATCCTGGTCGCCACGGACGTCGCCGCCCGTGGCCTGGACGTCGACCGCATCACCCACGTCGTGAACTTCGACATCCCCGTCGACATCGAGTCCTACGTACACCGCATCGGCCGCACCGGTCGCGCGGGCCGCAAGGGCGACTCGATCAGCTTCGTCACCCCGCGCGAGCGCCGGCTCCTGTCGGCCATCGAGCGCCACACGAAGCAGCCGCTCACGCAGATGCAGCTGCCCACGGTCGAGGACGTCAACGAGACGCGCCTCAGCCGGTTCGACGACGCGATCACCGCGGCGCTCGAGCAGCAGGACCGCATCGAGAAGTTCCGTGACGTCATCGCGCACTACGTCCGCAACCACGACGTGCCCGCCGAGGACGTCTCGGCCGCGCTCGCGGTCGTGGCGCAGGGTGACTCGCCGCTGCTGCTCGACCCGGCCGACGACCAGCTCCGCAACCAGGTGGACCGCGACGGCCGCCGTGGTGAGCGCCGCGACCGTGACGACGACCGTGGTGGCCGCGAGGACCGTGGGCCGCGCCGCTCGCAGCCGATGACCGCCTACCGGATCGAGGTCGGGCGTCGCCACCGCGTCGAGCCGCGCCAGATCGTCGGCGCCCTGGCGAACGAGGGCGGCCTGCGGCGCGACGACTTCGGCGCGATCCAGATCCGACCCGACTTCTCGATCGTCGAGCTGCCCGAGAGCATGGACCCGGGCGTGCTCGACCGACTGGCGGACACCCGGATCACCGGGAAGCTCATCGAGATCGCGCCGGACCGCCGCGGCGGTGCCCGTCGGTACGACCGCGACGACCGCGGACCGCGTGCGCCCCGTCGGGACGACCGTCCCCGCCGTGACGACCGCCGCGACGACGACCGTCCGGCACGCAAGCCCCGGCACTGACCAGCCATCGGTCGGTCACTGACCGGCCACTGACCGGCCACTGACCGGCCACTAATCCGCTGCGCGACCCCGTCCTCCGGGGTCGCGCAGTCGCGTCGCGGGACCCCATCGGCCCTGCCCACTGCCGGGCCGACTCCGGGACGGACGCGAGCCGCCCGCCCGTCGCGGGTCGTGCCTCCCGTCCGGTCGGCTCAGACGGTCAGCCCGTCCACCGTGCGGCGGCAGACCTCGTCCCAGGGCGTCGGGCCGAACCCGAAGTGCGCACGGGTCGCGGTGTCGTCGACCACGTAGGGGGCCGACCACTGGTAGCCGAGCTGCGCGACCTCCCGCATGAACGGGGACACCGCGCCGATCCCGCGGAGCAGGCCGATCGGCAGTGACCGCACGCGGACGGCGGGCCGACCGGCCGTCCGGAGCATCTCGGTGAGGACCTGCTCCTGGGTCCGCGGTGCGTTGGTCGGGACGATCCAGGTCCGACCGTGCGACCGCTCGTCGTCCGCCGCGGCGACGAGGAGCCGCGCGACGTCGCCGACGTCGGTGTACGAGTGCGGCTGGTCCGAGCGCCCGATCACGGTGACGGGCTTCCCCCGCATCGCGGTCGGGAGCACCCGCGTGACGTGCCCGTTGACGCCGGTGGCCGGGCCGACGTAGTCCGAGCCGCGGACCTCGACCGTGCGGATGCGTCCGGCCTCGTGCGCCGCCAGCGCGTCTGCCCACATCCGGGCCCGCAGGACGCCCTTGTGGTCGGTCGCGGCGTCGGGCAGGTCCGCGCGCATCGGTCCGTCGACCGGGCCGTACGGGTACAGGTTCCCGGTGATCGCGTACACGGCACCCGTCCGCTCGGCGGCGTTGAGGAGGGAGGACGCCAGCGGCGGCCACACCCGCTCCCACTGCGTGTAGTCGCCGGGGTTCGCGCAGTTGTGGAGTGCTGCCGCGCCGTCCGCGACGGCCGTCAGGGCGTCCGCGTCGGCGGCGTCGAGCCCGACGTGGCGGACCCCGGGCAGACCGGTGTCGCGTCCGGAGCGGGTGACGACGACGACCTCGTCGCCACGCTCGGACAGCAGTGCCGCAGTGTGGCGACCGACGGGGCCGGCGCCGACGACGACGTGGTGACGGGGCATGGTTCCTCCTGACATCCGGGAGAGCAGTGCTCTCGGAAGCCATCATGCAGCCGGACGGGCTCCATTGCAAGAGCAGTGCTCTCGTTTGTGTGCAGTGCTCTCCCGTGGCACGCTTGACGGCATGGTGGAGAAGGCGAGGACCGCCCGGTCCCTGGCACGGGAGGCCGTGCACGCGAGCATCCTCGCGGCCGCGCGCGCCCGGCTCACCGAGGAGGGACCGGCGCAGTTGAGCCTGCGCGCCGTCGCTCGTGACGTCGGCCTGGTGTCCTCCGCCGTGTACCGGTACTTCCCGAGCCGCGACGACCTGCTCACCGCGCTGCTCGTGCTCGACTACGACGAACTCGGCGCCGCGGTCGAGGCGGCAGAGGCGCCGGTCGACCGGTCCGACCACGTCGGCCGCTGGGTCGCCGCGTGTCGTGCCGTCCGGCAGTGGGCGATCGGGCACCCCGGGGACTTCGCGCTCCTGTACGGCTCACCCGTGCCCGGGTACGTCGCACCGCAGGACACGGTCGAGCCCGCCTCGCGGACGACGCACGTGCTCGTCCGCGTCGTCACCGACGCGTGGTCGGGGGTCGCCGGGTCCGAGCTGGCTCCGGACTGGAGGCTCGGTGCCGGTCCCGCGATCGGCTCGCGGCCCGCAGCGCCGGGCGCCGTCGCCGACGCGGTCGCCTACACACGAGAGCGCGGCTTCCACGACGACCCCTCGCCCGAGGTCGTCCTGCGGACCCTGATCGCCTGGACGACGGTGTTCGGCGTCCTGTCGTTCGAGCTGTTCGGGCACGCGGTCGGCTCGGTGACCGACCCGGCGGCGTACTTCGACGAGGTGATCGTCCGCCTCGCGCACGATCTGGGGCTCGCAGCGCCCGGCTGAGCCGATCTCACCCCGCGGACGGGGCGGCGGGCTGACAGCGGTGCCCTGCCTGCGGTAGACAGGGCGGTACGGCGCACTCACCCAGCGCTCGCCGGCTGCAGCAGGAAGGACGCCGATGACCGCGCTCGACGTCAGCCGTCAGGACCGTCGCCGACTCACCACCGGTACCCCGACCAAGCGGCTCGCGACCGTGCGCACCGTCGCGCTCCTCGCGTCGATCGCCGGCGTCAACTACATCGTCTGGCGCTGGATCGGCTCGGTGAACTGGCACTCGTGGTGGATCGCGGTGCCGCTGATCCTCGCGGAGACCTACAGCGTGATCGACTCGCTGCTGTTCGCGTTCGGCGCCTGGCGACTCCGCGAACGCGGGGAACCGCCGACGAAGCCCGCCGGGGACGTCACCGTCGACGTCTTCATCACGACGTACAACGAGCCGGTCGAGCTGGTCGTCCGCACCGCCCGTGCGGCGAAGGCGATCACGCACCCGCACGCCACGTGGATCCTCGACGACGGCAACCGCCCGGAGATGCGCGCCGCCGCCGAGTCCCTCGGCATCGGCGTGATCACGCGCGGCGCCGACTGGGTCGACCGGCCACGGCACGCGAAGGCCGGCAACCTCAACAACGCGCTGCTCGCGACGCAGGGCGAGTTCCTGCTCATCCTCGACGCCGACCAGGTCCCGGAGCCGTCGATCCTCGACCGGACGCTCGGCTACTTCAAGGACGAGCGCATGGCGCTGGTCCAGACGCCGCAGTGGTTCGAGAACGTGCCCGAGGCCGACCTGCTCGGCAGCCAGGCGCCGCTGTTCTACGGGCCCATCCAGCAGTCGAAGGACGGCTGGAACGCGGCGTTCTTCTGCGGGTCGAACGCGATCCTGCGGCGCGAGGCACTCATGCAGCTCGGCGTGACCCGCTACGTGCGCGAGGTCGAGGAGTCCGTCGAGCGGACCATCAAGACGTCGCGGAAGCTGCTCGCACGAGCCCGCGAGACCGAGACCGACCCGCGGGTGCTCGACGCGCTCGACGGTGCGGAGCAGGTCGTCGACCGTGCCCGTGACCAGATCGACCGCGGCGAACCGCTCGGCGACGTCACCTACGACTTCCAGCGCGGCATCGACGCGATCGCGTACCGGTTCGCCGCCGCCGACCTCGAGTCGGTCCGCCGTGACCTGCAGGAGCTCGCCGCGATGTCGACCGAGGCGGACACCTTCGCCGGCCTCGACGACGCTGCCCTCGACGTGCTCGGACGACGGGACGCCTCGCCGGTGGCCGCGATCGAGTCCATCGCGGTGCTCGCCCGGGCGCTCGACGTGAACCGCGACGACGAGGCCCAGCCGATCATGCCGCTCGCCACGATCTCCGTGACCGAGGACATGGCGACCGCGATGCGCCTGCACGGCCTGGGATGGAGGTCCGCGTACCACGACGAGATCCTGGCGAAGGGCCTCGCGCCGGAGGACCTGCCCACCATGCTCGTGCAGCGACTCCGCTGGGCGCAGGGCACCATGCAGGTCTTCTTCCGCGAGAACCCCCTCGTGCAGAAGGGCCTGTCGTGGGGGCAGCGCCTCATGTACTTCTCGACCATGTGGAGCTACCTTTCGGGCTTCGCGGCGATCGTGTACATCGCGGCCCCGGTGCTCTGCCTGTCGTTCGGTGTCGTGCCCGTGCAGGCCTACAGCGTCGACTTCTTCGTGCGGCTCATCCCGTTCCTCGTGCTCAACCAGCTGCTGTTCTGGGTGGTGGCCGCCGGCAGACCCACGTGGCGCGGGCAGCAGTACTCGCTCGCGCTGTTCCCCGTCTGGATCGAGTCGGTGACGAGCGCGTTCGAGAACGTGTTCCGTGGCAAGCCACTGGGGTTCCGGGTCACGCCGAAGGTCAAGGACGAGTCCGACCAGCGACCGCGGTGGGACCTCGTGAAGCCCCAGCTGTACGCGATGGGTGCGCTCGTCGCCGCCCTCGTGATGATCGCGATCCGGTACGCCACGGGCCAGGCGGACGGCATCGCGCCGCTCGTGAACACCGCGTGGGTGATCTTCGACCTGTTCATCTTCAGCATCGTCGTCCGCGCCGTGCTCTACCGCGGACCGGAGGCGGGGACGCCGCAGTCCGAACACGTGTCCTCGACGGCAGGAGGCCCACTGTGACCGACCACGACCTGACCTTCGACGTCCCGGCCGTCGCCGAGTCGCTCGACGTCGTGCAGGACCGCTTCGGCGCCTGGTGGGACACCATGGCGATCGACGACGCCCGTCTCCGCTTCTCGCTCGAGACCGCCCTCGCCGAGATCGCCGCCAACATCGTCGAGCACACGCGACGCACCGATGCCGAGGCCGGCCGCGGGTACACGGTGGAGCTCTGCGCCACGGACCGTGAGCTCGTCGCGGTGCTCACCGACAACGGGCGCCCCGCCGACGTCGACCTGTCCGCCGTGACCATGGCCGACCCCGACGAGGAGAGCGGTCGCGGCCTCGCGCTGGCGATCGCCGCGCTCGACCGCCTCGAGCACGAGCACACCGGCGGCCACAACATCTGGACCCTGGCGTGCAACCGGTGAGGGGCGCGCTGGCGAAGGCCGTCGCGTTCCTCGTCGTCGTCGGGACGCTGCTGCTCGGCGGGGCGCTCCCCGCGTCGGCCGTGTCGGCTCCGGGTCGTGCCGGCGAGACGCCCTCCGACGGGCGCGTGTGGTTCGGCCCGGACCTCGACTGGGGGAGCGACGCCCCCGACGGGTACGAGGGTCGGCTCGGCGCGACGCCGTCGGTCTACGGGGTCGAGATCGAGTACCCCTTCGACCGCAGCGCACGGGACGAGTTCCTGCGGGCGACCCGCGCGGCGGCGACCCAGGGCGCGGTGCTCGCGGTGAGCCTGGAGCCGTCGCGGTCGCTGCGGTCCCTCACGAAGGCCGACGCCGCCGCGGCGAACCGGCTGTTCGAGGAGGTCCACCGGCAGTACGACACCCAGTTGCTCGTGCGCTTCGCTCCCCAGATGAACGGCACGTGGGTTCGCTGGGGACAGCAGCCGACCGCGTTCGTCCCGGCGTTCCGGACGCTGGCCGCGGCCGTGCACGCGGGTGACTCCGACGCTGCCATGGTGTGGTCGCCGTCGTACGGCGCGGGCTACCCGTTCGGCGAGTCCGCCGGGCGGCTGCAGACCCTGTCGGGCAGCGACGTCGCCGAGCTGGACACCGACGGCGACGGCCGACTCACCGCCGCCGACGACCCCTACGGCCCGTACTGGCCCGGCGCCGAGAGCGTCGACTGGGTCGGGCTGTCGATGTTCTTCTTCGGCAAGGGCAAGGCGACCGAGGCCGCCGGTCGCGACGTCCCGCTGACCCGCAACGAGGTCCCGCAGGACGGCGAGGTCGCGGCACGCTTCGACGAGACCTGGGGCTACGAGCAGACGCAGTCCGAGGGCACGTTCACCGAGCGCTTCGCACAGGGCGAGGACCGGCCGATGCTGCTCGACACCGGCGCGCTGTACGACCACTCGTTGCGCGGTGCGGCCGAGCTCCCGGTCAAGCAGGCGTGGTGGCGGCAGGTGATCGCCGCCGTGCAGGACCACCCCGAGGTCCGGGGCGTGACGTTCCTCGAGACGAACCGGCGCGAGCCCGAGGCCGGCAACCGCGTCGCCGACTGGCGGGACACGGCCGACCCCGGGATCGCCGGGTCCTTCCGGACGGACCTCGAACAGGCCGGGGACTTCGTCCTCGGACCGGTGACGGAGCGCGTGACGACGCAGGAGGGTGCCGCGGCGATCAGCCAGCAGTACGAGACCGGCGGCGACCAGATGGCGTGGATCGTCTGGTGCGCCTTCGGCCTCGCAGCGGCGTTCCTGCTGAGCGGGCTCGTCGGACGGCTGCTGCCGAGCTGGCGGTACCCCGACGACGGCAAGCCCGGGCGCGACCTGCGCCTCGACCTCTTCCGCGGGTTCATCATCCTCGCGGTGGTGATCACGCACATCGAGATCGGCGGGCCCTACTCGTACATCACGCTGCACGCCACCGGTGCGATCACCGGCGCCGAGATGTTCGTGTTCCTGTCCGGCATGGTGCTCGGCATGACGTACCCGTTCGCGATCAAGAAGTTCGGCGAGTGGGTGGCGGCCGTCGGGGCGTGGAAGCGGGCGCGGAAGCAGTACGTCGTCACCCTGGCGGTGATCGTGGTCGTCTTCGCGCTGAGCTTCGTGCCGTTCCTGAACACCGATGCGATCACCACCTTCACCGACCGGGGGACCGGCACCGGGGGCGTCGGCGCCGAGGGCCGGGTGTACGACCTGTACCCGAACGCGATGCAGCTGCTGGCCTACCCGCCGCCCTGGTTCGCGATCCGGCAGTTCCTGCTGCTCGAGATGGGGCCGTGGCCGTTCAACATCATGGGCCTGTTCGTGGTGCTGAGCCTGTTCATCCCCGTCTTCCTGTGGGTGATCCGGCGCGGCTTCTGGTGGGCGCTGCTCCTCGTCAGCTGGGGGCTGTACGCGTTCCAGGCGCTGAACCCCGAGTTCCGCCCGCTGAACTCGCAGTTCGAGTCGGTGTTCCCGCTGCTCACCTGGCAGGTGGTCTTCACGCACGGCCTGGTGCTCGGCTACTACCGGCGCCAGGTGATCGGGGCGCTGACCGGCCGACTCGGCAAGGTCCTGATCGGCATCGGGATCACCGGGTACGCCGCGTTCCTCGTCTACGTGTGGGCGGGCGACCAGTTCGGGTTCACCCCGGCACCGTTCCCCGCGTCGATGTACAACGACCTGTACAACACGGCGTACCAGCGGGTGGACCTGCAGTGGGGGCGTCTGGTCGACATCGCCTTCTTCTCGATCGTCTCGTACGCGATCCTCACCGTGTTCTGGAAGCCCATCAGCGCCGTCATCGGGTGGCTGTGGATCCCGATCGGGCAGGCGAGTCTCTACGTGTTCGTCTGGCAGGTCTTCTTCGCGCTGGCCATCGCGTCGATCCCGGGCGTGGACTGGTTCAACGGCTGGATCGGCTTCGCGGCCCACACGGCCCTGATCCTGCTGGTCTGGTACATGATCCGGAAGCGCTTCATGTTCTCGGTCATCCCGCGCTGACCCGCGTGGGCGGCGTGGTCCGTCGCAGCGGGCTCCGAGTCTCGTCCTGACCGACGGTCCTCGCGGTCGGCGGCACGAGGACCGTCGCTGAGCCCGAGTCTCGGGCCGGGCTGGGCCGGGCCGGGCGGGCGGGACGGAACGACGGACGGGAGGCGCGGTGCCAGCTGGCACCGCGCCTCCAGTCCGTCGCGTGGTCCCGTCAGCGCGTGGCGACGCGCAGCGGCTGCGGGTCCACCGGGTCCGGGGGGACCGGCAGGGAGCCGCGGACCTGGTTCTGCGCCTGGCAGTCGCTCGTGCAGTTCGTCGCGCCCTGCGACAGCTCGACCGCGTCCTCGCCGAGCACACCACCCATGCGTCCGCCGGGCTGGACCGTCCAGGTCGTGGTCGTCGCGGTCTGCGAGGTCTTCGTCGCGACCTGCGGGCTGTCCTTGCCGAGCAGCATCTGGTGCGCGTCGCTGCCCGAGGACACCGCCGCGACGCCGTCGCCGAAGTTGATCTTCCCCGTGTAGGGGTTGATGAAGTAGAACAGCCCGGCTCCGAGCGTGTGCGTGAACGTCACGGGCTGGGCGAACTCGGTCTCCATCTGGAAGATCCCGCCCTGGGCGCCGTCCTTCGCCTGGATCTTGAACTTGCCCGCGCCGGTGCCGAAGATCGCCACGAGCGTGTCGTCGCGGACCTCGAGCGAGGAGAGCTTCGTGCCGGCGAGCTGCGCGGCGGTGAGCGACGGGACCTTCGAGGCGAACACCACGGTCGGCTTCGTCACCATCCGCTGGGTGTCCGGTGCCCCGGTCAGCGTGTAGTCGTACACGCCGAGGTCGGCGATGCGGATGTCGAAGCCGTTGTGCTTGCCGCGGACCGCGATGGTGCCGGTGACGGCGACGTCCTTGAGCTTGAAGTCCTTGCCGACCGCGGGGTTCGTCGTGGCGCCGTTGATGGTGACGGCGTAGTCCCCGCCGGTCGACGTCTTGCCGGACGCGTTCGCGGGGGACACCCCGACGAGGGCCGCCGCGGCGACGGCGCCGAGCGCGATCGCGGTGGCGATGCCGGTGGTGCGGCGTCGCGTGCGCTGGGTGGTCATGGGGTGCCTCCTGGGCTGGTCCGACGCGCCGGCGGTGGTCGCGTCCCTCGTGACGATCGTCGTCGGGACGCGGAGGCGGCACCATCGGACCTTGGTACTAGTACCCGCTCCGCCGGCGTGTGCACGGCCGGGTCGTCACCAGCCGTGGTCGCGGGCCCAGAGCGCCGCACTCGTCCGGTCGGCGACGCCGATGCGGCGGAACAGCGATCCGACGTGCACCTTCACGGTCCGTTCGGCGATCCCGAGCTCGGTCGCGATCTGGCGGTTCGACAGGCCACGTGCGATGCGGTCGAGCACGTCGCGCTCGCGGGGCGGCAGGGCCGGTCCGCGGTCCCGCCCCGGAGCCGGCGCACCCGGCAGCAGGGCACGGGCGACGCGTGGGTCGACGGGTGCCTCGTCGCGCGCCGTCGAGCGGACCGCGGCGACGACCTCCTCCGGGGCCGCGTCCTTGAGCAGGTACCCGGTCGCCCCGGCGGCCAGGGCAGCGCGCACGCGGTCGTCGTCGGAGAAGGTGGTGAGGACGAGCACCCGGACCGTCGGCATCGTGGTGCGGATCACCCGCGTCGCCTCGACCCCGCCCGCGCCCGGCATGGAGAGGTCCATCACGACGACGTCCGGGTGCAGGGACGCGGCACGCTCGGTGGCCTCCTCACCCGTGCCTGCCTCGCCGACCACGTCGCAGTCGGTCGTGGTCGCGAGCACGGCGCGGAGGCCCTGTCGGACCAGGGCGTGGTCGTCGACGAGCAGGACCCTCACCGCAGCGACTCCGTCCTGGCGGGCAGCGTCAGCTCCCAGGCGGTCCCCGCCCCCGCTGCGGTCCGCAGCAGCAGCGCGCCGCCGGTGTCCTCGGCGACCTCGCGCAGGAGCGTCGTGCCGAGGTGCCCGGCGGGAGCCGGCCCGTCGAGGAGCCGCGGGTCGAACCCCACCCCGTCGTCGGACACGCGCACCACCAGGTCCCCGCGGTCGGCCCGCACCGACACCCGGATGCGGGTCGCGTCGGCGTGCTTCACGGCGTTCCAGACCGCCTCACGCACGAAGCGCACGATCGCGGTCCGCGCGGCCGTGGAGGCCTCGAGCGGCTCCGGCACGTCGACGTCCGTCAGCACCCCCGCGGCCCGGGCACGGGCGCATGCGTCGTCGAGCGCGGCACCCAGGCCGTCGCGACCGGGAGCGGCCGGGCGGATCGTCGCCATCGAGGTCCGGAGGGCGGACACCGCCTGCCGGAGCGTCTCGGCGGCGGCACGGGTCTCGGGCACCGCACCGAGGGAGAGTGCGAGCCCGGCGACGTCCTGCACGGGACCGTCGTGCAGTTCGCCCGCGAGGCGTCGGCGCTCGGCCGCCTCGGCGTCGAGCGCGCGCCCGAGCAACCGCTCGCGGAGCCGCTGGCCCGTGCGGATCCGCACGAGCAGCCAGAGCAGCAGCGGCACGAGCAGCACGAGCACGACCCCGACGGTGCCGAACGCCAGCGCGGCGAACGCGGCACGCAGGTCGGCGGCGCGGGCGATGACCTGGTCGTACGGCCGGTACGCCTCGAACAGCAGGGCGTCGCCCGAGGGCGTGTGCACCGCCTGGTACGCCTCGAGCAGCGGTCCGTGCCCGCGTTCGTACCGGTTCTCGGGCTCGTCCAGGTCGGACACCTCGGCGTCGGACCGGTCGGTCCGGAGCGCCGCGAGGTCCTCGTCGGAGAGCGGGAAGCGCTCGCCGACCAGCCGGGGTTCGTCGGACCAGAGCACGGTGCCGTCCGCACCCCAGAGCTTCAGACGCACCGTCGAGCCGGCGCGGGACTCGCCGGCCAGGGCGTCGTCGAGTCGTGCGCGGGCGACGGCTCGGGCGTCCGGGTCGCCGCTGGTGACGTCGTCCACGAGGGCGGGCTCCACCACCACCCGGGCGAGCGCAGCCGTGTCGGCGGTGGCGTCCCGCACGGCGAAGGACTCGGCGACGCGCTGCGACACGAGGGTGCCCGCGGTCGCGACGACGGCGCCGCCGAGCAGCGCGGCGACGACGACCCCGACGAGGACCCGCCGCCAGGGGGTCCGTGCCGCACGACGACGCGGGTCGGCGGTGACGAGCACGACCGGGGTCGGCTGCCCGCTGGTCGACGCCCGGTGTCCACGCACGGAGCAACCGTAATCGCCCTGAGCTGCACTCGCGTCCTGGTCGCGGATGCCGGACGAGCCGACCGCGTGTCGTGTGCCCGTTCCTCCCCATCACGCCTGGAGTGGGAAGCGGAACCGCGCGTACCTGGTCAGGAGGAACGACCTGGTACGCGCGGATCCGCCCGCGACGCGCGGATCCGTCCGGCGGGGTGGCGCGAACAGCGACGGACGGGAGGCGCGGTGCCGGCCGGCACCGCGCCTCCCGTCCGTGCGTGCCTGCGTCAGCCCGCGGGCGTGCGGTCCGGCGCGGAGGCGAGCGCCTGCCGCACCGACCCCCACGCGGCGAGCCGCTCCCGGATGGCGTCGTCCCGCTCGACCTCGAGCGCCGTCGCGTGCGCCTGCTCGAGCACGTCGTCGACCACGACGCGCTGACCCGAGCGGGCGGAGGCGATCGCCGCGTCCACCATCACCAGGCTCATGACGTTGCCGTGCACCTCGCCGTCGGGGGTGACCCCGGTCCGGACGGCCCGCACGAAGGACGCGAGCGCCCCGGCGATCTCCGTACCGACTCCCGGCGCACCCGCCGGCGTGCCGGGTGCGTCGTCGATCACGCTCGACGGGTCGTGGTCGCCGTCCCACGACGCCGACCCCGACGCTCCCGACGCGCGCCAGTCACCGTTCCACGACGTCTCGTCACCGGGCGCGCACCACGAGCCGTCGTAGACGTAGCGGACGTCGTCCTCGAAGGTGAACACCGCGGCGGCGTCCGCGTCACCGCGGTACCAGGACCACGACGGGTTCCACGACTCGCAGTACACCGACACCGGGTCGCGCTCGAGCACGTAGCGGGCGGAGTCGAAGGCGTGGATCGCCATGTCGAGGAGCAGGACGTCGTCCATCTCCTCGCGGAAGCCGCCGAAGTGCGGGGCCTTCGCGAACCGGGTGTTCAGGCTGCCGACGCCGCCGAGCGCGCGGACGTGCTGCCGGAAGGCCACGAGCTGGTCGTTGTAGCGGCGCGACTGCGACACCATGAACAGCTGCCCGGTGGCCTCGGCGGCGGCGGCGAGGGAGAGCGCCTCGGCGACGGTCTGCGCCGCGGGCTTCTCGCCGAGGACGGGGAGCCCCGCGTGCAGGGCGTCCATCGTCACCGGGTGGTGGGCGACGGGCACCGTGATGTCGAGGACGGCCTCGGCGCCGGTCTCCGCCAGGAGTGCGGGCAGGTCGCGACCGACCGGGATCGTCGGGGACCCGGCGAGCTCGGCCCCGGCTCGGGCGGCGTCGAGGTCGAGGTCGACGACACCGACGAGCTCGACGTCCGGGTCGGCGGCGACCGTCCCGAGCCACGCGCGGCCCATGCCGCCGGCGCCGACCTGCACGACCCGCAGCGGGGCGTGCTCGGTCATGCGCGGGCCTCGGCGGGCTCGGCGGGCTCGGCGGGCTCGGCGGGGTCGGTGGGCTCGGCGAGCTCGTCCTCGGGTGCGTCGTCGAACGGGCCGCGGTAGTGCTGCCCGTCGAAGTACTCGCCGAGGTCGTAGCGGCGCAGGGTCGGCAGCTCGCGCTCGCGCTCCGGTCGCGCCCACTCGGTCGCGTTCGCGATCACCCGTCGGACGTCCGGGTGGTGGTACACGGGGAAGTCCTGGTCACCGGGGGAGAAGTAGAAGATCCTCCCCAGGCCGCGGCGGTAGGTCATGCCGCTCCGGAAGACCTCGCCGCCGGTGAACCCGGAGATGAAGACCAGCTCGTCGGGCGTGGGCACGTCGAAGTACTCGCCGTACATCTCCTGCTCGGGGATGACGATCGGGTTCGGGACACCGCGTGTGATCGGGTGCTGCGGGTTCACGGTCCAGACGAGCTCCTGGTCGTGCTCGCTCCGCCAGCGCAGGGTGCACGTGGTGCCCATGAGCTTGCCGAAGATCTTCGACCAGTGGCCGGAGTGCAGGACCACGAGCCCCATGCCGGACAGCACGTGCTTGTGGACGCGGTCGACCACGGCGTCGTCGACGTCGGCGTGGGCGGCGTGCCCCCACCAGGTCAGGACGTCGGTCTCGGCGAGCACGGCATCGGTCAGCCCGTGCTCCGGCTCCTGCATGGTCGCGGTGCGGACGACGGCGTCCGGCAGGTTCTCGCGGATGCCGTCGGCGATCGCGCCGTGCATGCCGTCGGGGTAGCGCTCGGCGACGTGCTGCTCGACCTGCTCGTGGACGTTCTCGCCCCAGACGGTGATGCGCAGCGGGGTGGTGGTCATGGTGTGGGCCTTCCTGGAGGGGTGGCGTGGAGCACGTCGGCGGCGGTCGTCACTTGACCGCCCCGCCGAGTGCACCGGCGGAGATGTAGCGCTGGGCGACGATGAGGAGCACGGCCGCCGGCAGGGACGCGAGGACCGACGTCGCCATGACGGGCCCCCAGTCGGTGACGTTCGAGCCGATGTAGTTGTAGATGCCGAGCGTGATCGGTCGGACCGCGTCGGTCGAGGTGAGCGTGAGCGCGATGAGGAAGTCGCCCCACGCGCCGAGGAACGTGAAGAGTGCCGCGGTGACGATGGCGTTGCGGCTGATCGGCAGCACGATCGACACGAAGGCACGCAGGTCGTTCGCCCCGTCGACGAGCGCGGCCTCGACCAGGCTCGGCGGGATCGACTCCATGAACGCCCGCATGAGCAGGATCGCGAAGGGCACCTGCACGGCGCTGTCGGCCAGGATCAGCCCGACGTAGCTGTTGAGCAGCCCGACGTTGTTGAAGAGCGTGTACAGCGCGTTGGCGATCACGATGCCGGGGATCATCTGCGTGATGAGCAGCACGAGCAGGAACACCTTCGTGCCGCGCATCCGGAACCGGGCGAGGCCGTACGCCGCCGGGGTCGCGATCGCCAGCGTGAGCACGACGGTGCCGAGACCGATGATCATGCTCGACACGAAGTTCTGCCCCTGCTGGGCGAAGGCCGCCCGGTAGCCGGCGAACGTCGGGTTCCACGGGAACCAGGTCGCGGTGGCGGCTCCCGAGGTGGCCTGGAGGCTCGTGTTCACCATCCAGTACACGGGGAAGACCATGATCGCGAGGAACACGATCCCGAGGATGGTGAACGGCAACCCCTTCGCGGTGCGGCGCGGGCGGGGCGCTCGTGCGCTCCGCTTCGTCGTGATCGCGCGGGTGACGGTGACGGTCTGGTTCGCGAGTCCGACGCTCATTCGTCGACCGCCTTCCGGGAGATCGCGATGTAGACCATCGCGAAGACGAACGAGACGACGATGAGCACGTTGCTCACCGCGGCTCCGATGCCGAACTGGAAGTTGATGAACGACTGGTGGTAGGCGTTCGTGGCGAGCGTCTGCGTCGAGTTCGCGGGACCGCCGCCGGTCAGGCCGAGGATGATGTCGACGACCTTCAGCGTGTAGACGACCCCGAGCACGATCACCACGCTCACGACGCTCCGGATGCTCGGCCAGGTGATGTACCAGAACGCCTTCACGCCGGTGGCGCCGTCGAGGGCGCCCGCTTCGTAGAGCTCCGGCGGGACGGACTGCAGCCCGCTGTACAGGATCGTCGTGTTGAACGGGATGCCGAGCCAGACGTTCACACCGATGACGGCGATGAGGGCCAGGCTCGGGCTGACCAGCCACGGCACGGGGCCGATGCCGACGACGCCGAGCAGCTGGTTCAGCGCACCGCTGTCCTGGTCGAGCAGCCACTTCCACACCGCGCTCGACGCGATGAGGGGGAGCAGCCACGGCAGGAGCAGCAGGCCGCGCAGGAAGCCCGACAGCGGGAAGTGCCGCCGGAAGAACAGCGCGAGGCCGAGGCCGAGGACGAACTGCAGGACGATCGAGCCCGCGGTGAACAGGGCGGTGTTGACGACGCTGGTCGTGAAGACGCTGCTCGAGAAGACCGCGACGTAGTTGCCGAGGCCGACCCAGGGGGCCTCGCCGGTGAAGAAGGTCTTCGTCGTGTAGTCCTGGAACGACATCAGGATGTTCTTGACCACGGGGTAGCCGAAGAACAGGGCCACGAACACCGCGGCCGGCACGACGAAGAGCCAGCGGGTGATGGACGACCGGAGGCGCGCGCGGCGCTGTCCGGGGCGGGCGGGGGCCGCGGGCGTCGTCGCCCGGGGCCGGATCTGCGTGGAGGCGCTCATGTCAGGTCCTTCCGTCAGGGAACGGGGAGCCGGTCTCGCGACCGGCTCCCCGGCTCCGCTACTGGTTCTGCGACTGCGCCTGCTCGAGCGCCTGCTCGGGGTCGGCCTTGCCGGTCAGTGCGAGCTGCACGGCGGTGTAGATCCTCGTGGCGGCCTTGGGCCAGTCCGGTCCGAGCTCGGCCGTCCGGGCCCGGGCGGTCTGCACGGTGGTGACGAACGAGGCCACGTCGGCGTGGTCCTCGGCCCACTTCTTGCCGACCTCGATGTTGGTGGGCACGTTGCCGCTGACCCCGGCCAGGACGGCCTGCATCTTGTCGCTGTTCAGGCACCCGACGAACTTGCCGGCGAGCTGCATCGTGTCCTTGTTCCCGGTCTGCGGGACGGTGAAGGCCTCGCCGCCGAGCGGGGCGACGGTCTCGGACCCGGTGCGCGTCGGGATCGGGACGCTGTCGAACTCCAGGTCCTTCGCCTTCTTGAGCGCCGGTAGCTGCCACGGACCGTTGATCATCATCGCGGCCTTGCCGGCGATGAACTGGTTGTTGACGTCGGCCTGCGCCCAGTTGATCGAGCTCTTCGACATCGAGCCGTCGTCCTGCAGGTCCTGCACGAGCTGCAGCGCCTGGGCGGCCTCGGGCGTCGCGATGTCCTTCTCGTCGCCGCCGTTCGACCAGAAGAACGGCAGGAACTGCCAGGTGCCCTCGTAGGTGTTGATGTTGCTCATCGCGAAGCCGTACGTCGACCCGTTCGTGAGCTTCTTCGCGGCTTCCTTGAGCTCGTCCCACGTCTTGGGCGGCTGGACGCCTGCCTCGTCGAGCAGCTTCTTGTTGTAGTACAGCGCGATGGAGTTCGTGTTCGGCTGCAGCCCGTAGAGCTTGCCCTCGAACGTGTTCGCGCCCTTCACGCCGGGGACGTCGTCGTCCGCGTCGAGGCCGTAGTCGGCGAGGTCGGACAGCGCCCCGGACGAGGCGATCTGCTGCACGTCGGGGTTGTCGAGCATGAGCACGTCGGGCAGGGTGCGCGACGACGCCTGCTGCAGGACCTTCGAGATGAGGCCGGCGCCGGCGACGTGGTTGATCTTCACCTCGACGCCGACGTCCTTCGCGCACTGCTGGTACACGGGGTCGTAGTTGGCGTCGTAGTAGTCCTCGATCGTGAGGGTCTTGCCGCCGCCGCCGGACGACGATGCGTTGCCGGAGCCGGAGCACCCGGCCAGGACGAGGGGGACCGTCGCGACGATCGCGGCGGCGCCGACGAGGGCGCGGCCCCGGCGGGACGTGGAGCGGAAACCAGGCTTCATTGCACTGCTCTTCTCTTCGCGGATGCGGGGAAGGACACGGTGCGTCGACTCCACTGACGTCGTCGTCGCGGTGGTCCTGGGGCGAGAAGCTAACAGAGAAGCGCTTCACCTGTAAAGCGCTTTTCTGGTTCCGGTGCGGGTCTATGCTCGTGACCACCGCAGTGCACGCGGAGCAGGACGGCACCGTCGCCGGCCTGCCGCCGGACGTGCACGGAACCCGACGGTGCCGATCGATCAGGAGGGGCCGATGGCCACGATGCAGCAGGTCGCCGACCGCGCCGGCGTCTCCATCGCGACGGTGTCGTTCGTGGTGAACGGCACGAAGTACGTCACGCCGGCGACGACGGCGAAGGTCACCGCGGCGATGCGCGAGCTGAAGTTCCGCGGCAACGTCGTGGCGCGCGCGCTCGCCAGCCGGCGGACGCGGATCATCGCCCTGCTCTTCCCGACCACGGGCAACCGCTTCAGCCCGACCACGTCCGAGTTCTTCATGAACGCCGCGGAGCGGGCCTCCGAGCGCGGGTACCACCTGGTGCTCTGGCCCGTCGACCCGGCCGGCGACGACCTCGACGACCTCGTCTCCGGCGGTCTCGTCGACGGCGTCGTCCTCATGGAGGTGCGGATGGACGACCCGCGCGTGGTCAAGCTGTCCGAGCTCGGGGTGCCCTTCACCCTGATCGGCCGGACGCGCGACGCGGACGAGCTGCCGTACGTGGACATCGACTTCGAGACCACCATCGAGGACGGACTCGACCACCTGCAGGGTCTCGGCCACCGGCGCTTCGGGCTCGTGCTCGAGAGCCTCGAGGGCACACCGATGGCCGGGTACGCACCGCACCTGCGGGTCGAGGACACCTTCCGCCGCTCGGTCGCCGAGCGCGGCGGTGCGGGAACGATCGTGTACGCCGGCCCCGGGAGCGAGGGCGGTCGCGACGCCGCCCGACGCCTGCTCGAGGCGGACCCGGACGTCACCGCGGTGCTCGTGATGAAGGACGACTCGTCCGCCGGTCTGCTGGTCGGTCTCTACGCCGCGGGTCGACGGGTGCCTGATGACGTCTCGGTGCTCAGCATCGCGTCGTCGGCCGCAGCGGGGGACCAGCACCACCCCCGCCTGTCGACGATGATCGCGCCCGGTCGCGAGCTCGGCGTGCGCGCGGCCGACGCGCTGATCGACCGCCTCGACGGCACGTCCGTCGAGCTCCCGCACTTCCTGCTGCCCTGCGTGCTCCGCCCCGCCGAGTCGACGGCCCCCGCACCCACCCGCTGACCCGCGCGGCCACGCCTCGGACGGGAGGCACGTGGCGGGCCCGCACCGCGCCTCCCGTCCGTCGCCTACTCAGGCTCCCTGTGCGGTCGCTCAGGCGCGCTTGGTTCTGTGGTGCCACGTGATCGCCGGGTGCTCGCGCACCCTTCGTCGAGGAGGACGGATGGCAATCGACCGCAGGCTCTTCCTGCTCGGGGGCACGGGGGTGCTGCTGCTCGCCGGCTGCTCCACCCGGCCGGAGCGCACCACCGTCGAGCAGTGGCCCACCGACCCGCCCGAGGGCGACGTCACGATCAGCTGGTGGGCGGGGCAGGTGGCCTCGAAGGACGGCGGTGACCTCCGTCGCCGGTTGATCGCGGAGTTCCAGAAGGAGCACCCGAACATCCGCGTGCGGATCGTCAGCGCCCCGAGCGACACCGACACGAACCGCACCAGCCTGACGACGCAGATCGCCGCGGGGAGCCCGACACCGGACGTGTACCTGGGCGACGTCGCGTGGCCCGGGCAGTTCGCGAAGAACAAGCTCGCGACCCCGGTGAACCAGCTCGTCGGCGAGGACTTCTTCGAGCAGTTCCCCGAGGGACTCCGGCTGGCCGCCAGCGTCGACGGGACCTACTACATGTTCCCGCTCTACATCGACGAGTCGTTCTTCCTGTACCGGCAGGACCTGCTCGACAAGCACGGGTTCCAGGTCCCGCGCTCGTGGGAGGAGGTCAAGGAGACCGCCGCGAAGCTCGTCGACGCGGGCGACGTCGACTACGGGCTGGCGTTCCAGGGGGACGTGTACGAGGGCCTCACCTGCAACGTCACCGAGTTCGTCGCCGACGCGGGCGGCTCGCTGCTCAACGACGACCTGACGAAGCCCGCGACCACGAGCTCGGAGACGAAGCGCGCCTTCGAGTTCATGCGGTCGCTCATCACCGACGGCGCCGCACCGCGCGCGACCCTGACGTACCAGGAGCAGGACACGAACGACGCCTTCGCGGGCGGTCGCGCCGCGTTCCTGCGCAACTGGTCGTACGCGTGGGGCATCGCGAACGGGCCGGACTCCGCGGTCGCGGGCAAGGTCGGTCTCGCCGCTCGCCCGACCTTCGACGGCACGGACGAGCACCACTCGACGATCGGCGGGTGGGGGAACTACATCAACCCGCACACCCAGCAGCCCGCGGCGGCGCTGACCTTCGCGGCCTGGATGTCGAGCGAGACGGCGCAGCAGTTCCTCACCCGCGAGGGCGGTGTCCTGCCGGCCCGCAGCGCGAGCCTGGTCAGCGACGACGCGAAGCGGCAGAACCGCCCGACGTACGACACCGCCGCGGGCATCACGCTTGTTCCCCGTCCGACCTCGACGGCGTACTACCCGAAGGTCTCGCAGGGCGTGTACCAGAACGGCAACAGCATCCTCGGCGGGCAGGCCTCCGTCGACGGCGGCACCCGCGCGATGGCCTCCGCGATCTCGCTCGCCCTGACCGGGGACGCGCTGTGAGCGCCGGTACCGCGACGCGGACGCCGGCCGGCGCAGCGGGGGGACGGACTCCGGGGAGGAGGCCCGACGGGTACCGCCCGACGAGCGCTCGGTCGCGGATGGAGCGCGTCCGTGCCCGGGGTGCGTGGGGCTTCGCCGCCCCGGCGCTCCTGGTCGTCGCCGCGGTCACGATCTTCCCGGTGGTGTACTCGATCGTCCTGAGCTTCGCGGACGTCGAGATCGGCTACGACGGCTTCACGATCCAGGGCTTCGGCCTCGGCAACTACGCGGCCCTGCTGCAGAGCGCCGACTGGTACCGGGCGCTCGGCTTCACGGTGCTGTACACGGTCGTCACGGTGTCCGTGGAGCTCGTCCTCGGCATGCTCGTCGCCCTGGTGCTCGAACGGCTCGGGGTCACCCGCGGCTGGATGCTCGCGCTGCTCCTCGTGCCGTGGTCGCTCGTGACGATCGTGAACGCACAGCTGTGGAAGTACATCTACGACTCGACGTACGGCGTCGCGACGTGGTTCTTCGGGCTGTTCGGCGACGCCCCGGTGATCCTCGGTGAACCGGTCCCCGCGATCACGGGTCTGATGGTCGCGGACATCTGGAAGACCACGCCGTTCGTGGCGATCATCCTGCTCGCGGGCCTCGTCCAGATCTCGGAGGACCTCTACGAGGCCGCCGAGCTCGACGGGGCGAACGGGTGGCAGACGTTCTGGCGCGTCGTCGTCCCGCAGCTGGCTCCGACCCTGACGATCGCGGTCCTGTTCCGCGTGCTGCAGGCGTTCGGCGTCTTCGACCTGCCGTTCGTGCTGACGAACGGCGGACCGGGCACCACGACCCAGTCGCTCGCGATCATGGGCTACAAGGTGCTCTTCCAGGACATCAACATCGGACCGGGCGCAGCGATCGCGACCAGCACCGCGGTCATCGTGGCCGTCGGGTGCCTGCTCTTCCTGCGGGCGTTCCGGAACCAGGCGAAGGGAGGGGATGCCTGATGCCCCGTCAACGTGTCCGCAAGGGCTGGCGGAAGTGGGTCAACACCGTCAACGTCAGCGGTGTCGTCATCGCCGTGCTCACCGCGCTGCCGCTCTACTGGCTCGTCTCGACCTCGCTCAAGCCGTCGTCGGAGATCGCCCAGTCGCCGCCGACCGTCGTGCCGCAGTCGCTGACGTTCGACAACTTCGTCGTGGCCTTCCGCGACAACGCCCTCGGGCAGTACATGGTGAACAGCATCGTGGTGTCGGTGGCGACGACGGTCATCGTGCTCGCGCTGTCGTTCCTCGCCGGCTACGCCCTCGCCGGGCGGTGGATCAAGGGCCGCACGGCGATCATGACCTCGCTGCTCATGCTGTCCGTCTTCCCGGCGATCGCGGTCCTGACGCCGCTGTATCTGCTCGAGCGGAACCTCGGGCTGCTCAACTCGTACCCGGGCCTGGTCGTGCCGTACGTCGCGTTCAACCTGCCCTTCGCCATCTGGATCATGCGCAACTACCTGCAGGGGATCCCCTCGACCATCGAGGAGGCCTCCGAGATCGACGGCGCCGGCGCCTGGCGCACCGTGCTGTCGGTGATCCTGCCCATGGCGAAGCCCGGGCTCTTCACCGTCGGGGTGTTCACCTTCACGGCGTCGTGGAGCGAGTTCCTCATGGCGCTCACGTTCAACAGCGAGAACTCGTTCCGGACCATCCCGGTCGGCATCGCCCTGTTCGGGACCCAGTTCACCGTGCCGTTCGCGCAGATCTTCGCGGCGAGCGTCGCCGCGACGATCCCGATCGTCATCCTCGTGCTGGTGTTCCGCCGCTCGATCGTCTCCGGGCTCACCAGCGGAGCGGTCAAGGGGTGACGTCCGCAGCCTCGGTGACCGCGGACCGGTCGCCGGCCCCGTGACGGACGGTGCGCGCTCGTCGCGGCCCGGACGGTGCCGTGCCGTCAGCGACGTGCGTCGCGCGCGGTGTCGGTGAAGAAGTCGGCGTACAGGCCGTTCACGTCCTGCAGCTCGCCGTACTTCCACCGCTTGCGCATCCGGCGGAACGTCTCGATGCGCACCGGGTCGATGCCCGGCTCGGACTGGTACGAACCCATGGTTCCTCCCCGTTTCCCTGATCCACCCCCGTGTGGGGGTACCCAGTGGTGACGGTACGGGCAGAGCGGCTCCGCGTCCGGCAAGATAGGTCGGGAAGTTACCTAACTGCGCTTGTTGGACAAACGTTCGAGCAGGGTCCTCGGCCGCCCGTAGCCTGCCGTCAGGGGGTCGGAGCGCCGTACTCGAGCGCCTCGATCACACGATCGATCACGCGGACGTACCGCGTGGTCTCGCGCTCGGAGAAGGAGGACAGGAGCTCGTGCAGGTGCTCGTTCGTGCTGTCCATCGCCGCGGCGTAGGCGCGCTGCGTCTCCGGCGTGAGCTCGATGAACCGGCTGCGGCCGTCCTCCGGGTTCGGCACGCGGCACAGGTGCCCGGCGCGTTCGAGCCGGTCGACCGTCCCCGTGACCGCCGGGCCCGTCAGGCCGAGGTGCGACACGAGGTCCTTCACCCGGACCGTCCGGTCGGCCGCAGCGGCGCGGGCGACGAACTGCAGGACCGTGAGGTCCGAGCCGGAGACGGAGAGGCGTTCCCGCAGTCGGCCGCGGAGGGCACCCATCGCGGCTTCGAGCCGGGTGATCGCCGCCGTCAGGTCGATCTCACTCACGTGGTCGCCCCCTCCGTGCGCATCGGTCGTGCGCGACACTACGCGGCACCCACCCCAGAACCGTATCCGGATAACGAGGAAGCATGCGCCATCTGGACAGAGCCACGCCGACGGACCTGCCGTGGCTGACCCGTTGATCGAGGCGTTCGGCGCCGAGGAGACCATCGCACCGGTGCGGTTCGAGGTGTCCGGGACGCGCCCGGACACCGCCGTCCGCGACCTCGGCGGCATCTACGCGGGGGAGCGGTGGAGCGCCGTGCCGTCCCACGGACGGTTCGACTACCGCTACACCGCGATCGGGGACAGCGAGGTCACCATCCGGCGCTCCCAGATGCACGGCGAGATCCGGGGCTGGATGCCCGTCGGCTCGGTCGACTACGTCGTCACGTGGATCAGCACCGGCACGGGTGAGCTCGAGATGCGCGGTGAGCGCTGGCCCATGCTGCACGACACCCCCGTGATGTTCCCCGCCGACGAGGAGTTCGGCTTCGTCACCGCGGACTACGACCAGCGGCTGGTGCACTTCGACCGCGAGTTCGTCCGACGTGTCGCCGCGGCGCGGTCGGACATCGCGGACCGGCCGATGCGGTTCGACCCACGACGCGGTGCCGACGAGTCGATCGAGCACCGCTGGCAGGGTGCCCTGACGGCGTTGTCCCGGGCGCTGCGCGTCGGCGGACCGGACTCGGACGCGTGGCAGGACGCCAAGGTCACCGCTGCCGAGGTCTTCCTCGACATGTTCCCGCCGCAGAGCGACGACCTGCCCGACGTGCTGGAGCAGCCGCGGAACGCCCGGCTCCGGGCCGCCGTGGAGTACATCCACGCGCACGCCGCCGAACCGGTGTCGATCGTCGACCTGTCCGAGGCCGCGGGGTTGAGCGTGCGGTCCGTCCAGGAGTCCTTCCGGCGGGTCTTCGACGTCTCCCCACTGACCTACCTGCGCCACGTGCGGCTCGACCGCGTGCACGAGGAGCTCCTCGAGGCAGGGCCGCAGGCCGGTGCCGTCGGGGACATCGCGCGCCGGTGGGGCTTCGCGCACCTCGGGCGGTTCTCGGCGTCCTACGCCGAGCGCTTCGGTGAGTACCCGAAGCAGACGCTGCGGCGCTGAGCGCTGAGCCGCGGGTGGCGCCGCACCGGTCGGCGCAGCGCGCAGCGGCGGGCGCGACGTGCTCGCGCACGACCAGGAGCACGTCGCGCCACGGAACGCCGTGGCGCGACGTGCCGTCGGGTGTGCCGCTGGTGCCGCGGGCGCGAGGGGCGCGAGCGGCGCGGCCTGCGCCGCTGTCGGCGGGTGCGACGTGCTCACGCATGACCAGGAGCACGTCGCGCCACGGAACGCCGTGGCGCGACGTGCCGTCGGTTGTGCCGCTGGCGCCGCGGGCGCCGCGGGCGCGAGCGGCGCGGCCCGCGCCGCGGCAACGACATGATTCCGTCTCCCGACCGCGGCGCACTGTCGCTCTCGCGGACGACTCGCGCCACCGCGCAGCAGGCGAGCACCGCCGGACGGGAGGCGCGGTGCCAAGTCGTCGCGCGCCTCCCGTCCGTCGACCCGTCGGGACGGCTGAGCGGGTACGACATGCCGCGGTCGTACGTCGAGCGGGCGCGATCGGTTGCCAGCAGCGCCGAGGGTGACGGATGTGGCCCGCTCGTCGTGCGGACGGGAGGCGCGGTGCCAGGTCGCCGCGCGCCTCCCGTCCGTCGACCCGTCGTGACGGCTGAGCGGGTACGACACGCCGCGGACGTGCGTCGGGCGGGTGCGATCGGCTGCCAGCAGCGCCGAGTGTGACGGATATTGCCCGCTCGCCGTACTGACGGGAAGCGCCGCGCAGCGGCCGCGCGCCTCAGGCGTGCGCCGGCGCCGTGCTGCTCCGGACGCGCAGCGTCGAGCGCAGGCGCACGTGGTCGCTCGTGGGCTCGCCGCGGAGCATGGCGAGGAGCATCGCGACCGCGCTCGCGCCGAGTTCGGCGAGCGGCTGAGCCACGGTGGTGAGCGGCGGCGTCGTGGTCGACGCCTGCGGGACGTCGTCGAACCCGACGACCGACAGATCCTCGGGCACGCGCAGCCCGAGCGACGCTGCGGCGTGCAGCACGCCGATGGCCGACGAGTCGTTCGCGGCGAACACCGCCGTCGGCCGGTCGGGCAGCGTGAGGAGCTCGTGAGCAACGGCTGCCGAGCGCTCCTCCTGGTAGTCACCGGCGCGCACGAGTCGCTCGTCGACCGCGATGCCGGCGGCGGCGAGGGCGTCCCGGTAGCCGGTCTCGCGGAGCTGCGACGACGCCAGGTCACTGCGCCCCTGCACGTGGGCGATGCGGGTGTGCCCGAGCTCGAGCAGGTGGTCCACGGCGTCCCGGGCCCCGGCGACGTTGTCGGTGTCGACGGTCGCGTGGCCCTCCGGCCCGGTGTGCGGGTCGATCGCGACGACGGGGATGGACGCTCCCGACAGGGCGGCGGAGGGGGTCACGACGATGGCGCCGTCGATGAGCGTTCCGGACAGGCGTGAGAGCGAGCGGCGTTCCCACCCGGGCTGCCCCGTGCCGGCCTCGAGTCCGGCGTAGGCGAGCAGCTCGTAGCCGGTCCCCGTGGTCGCCGCCGAGACGCCGCGCAGGAGCTCGGTCGAGAACGGTTCGAACTCGGGGACCAGGATGCCGATGACGTTGGTGCGGGAGCTCCGCAGGCTGCGCGCGACGAGGGACGTCTCGTAGCCCAGGCGCTCGACCACCTCCTGGACGCGGAGCATGGTCGCGGGCGCCACGCCGTCGCGGTTGTTGACCACCTTCGACACGGTCGGGATCGAGACGCCGGCGGCACGCGCGACGTCCGCGATCGTGACCCGCCCCGGTCCGGGCGTGTGATCGACGGCGGTCTGCATGTGCTCACCGTACCGCCGCCACAGCGTTCCGCCAGTGGACACATCACGGTTAGAAAACGTTATCGATAACGATTGACAAGCCCGTGGAGCAGCTGGCACGCTCTCCGCAGCGGCATCGACTGCCGCGAACGTCAACGACGACACCGAGGAGTTCCACGATGACGAGGAAGATCCGTGCCGCGGCAGCCATCGCGCTGGTCGGGGCCACCGCTCTCACGCTGGCGGGTTGTTCCGCCGGCGGCAGCGACCCGTCGGAGGACGGCGGCAAGGTCACGATGACCTTCTGGCACAACTCGACCACCGGTCCGGGCAAGGCCTACTGGGACAGCACCGTCAAGGCGTTCGAGGAGAAGTACCCGAACGTCACCATCAAGACCCAGGCGATCCAGAACGAGGACCTGGACGGCAAGCTCCAGACCGCGCTCAACTCCGGTGACGGCCCGGACGTCTTCCTGCAGCGCGGCGGCGGCAAGATGGACGCGATGATCGCAGCCGGTCAGCTCATGGACATCTCCGACTCGATCAGCGACGACGCGAAGCAGTCGATCAGCAAGGGCACCTTCGCCGGGTACGAGAAGGACGGGAAGACCTACGCCATGCCGGGCGCCGTGCTCCCCGAGGGCATCTGGTACTCGAAGGACCTGTTCGAGCAGGCCGGCATCGACGGCACCCCGACCACGATGGACGAGCTGAACGAGGACATCGCCAAGCTCAAGGCCAAGGACATCGACCCGGTGGCCGTCGGCGCGAAGGACGCCTGGCCCGCCGCGCACTGGTACTACAACTTCGCGCTCCGCGAGTGCAGCGAGAAGACGCTGAACGACGCGGCGAAGACGCTCGAGTTCGACGACGCGTGCTGGACCAAGGCCGGCCAGCAGCTCGAGGACTTCACCGCGACGAAGCCCTTCAACCAGGGCTTCCTCACCACCGCCGCGCAGCAGGGCGCCGGCAGCTCGGCCGGACTCCTGGCGAACCACAAGGCCGCGATGGAACTCATGGGCGCCTGGGACCCGGGCGTGATCGCCTCGCTGACCCCCGACGCGAAGCCGCTCGGCGACCTCGGGTGGTTCCCGTTCCCCGCGGTGGACGGCGGCAAGGGTGACCCGAAGTCGATGATGGGTGGTGTCGACGGCAACTCCTGCTCGGCACAGGCCCCGAAGAAGGCCTGCACGGACTTCCTCAACTTCATCGTGCAGAAGGACAACCAGGAGGCGTACTACAAGGCCTTCAACGCGATCCCCGTCAACAAGGACGCGCAGTCCGTCGTGTCCGAGCCCTACCTGAAGACGGCCCTCGCCGCCTACCAGGAGGCCCCGTTCGTCTCGCAGTACCTCGACACCCTGTACGGCCAGAACGTCGGCAACGCGCTGAACACCAGCGTCGTCGACCTGCTCGCCGGCAAGGGCAGCGCGAAGGACATCGTCGAGACCACCAACCAGGCCGCGGCCAAGGGCTGATCATGGCGCTCGACACCTCCCTCGGCACGACCCCGGCGAAGGCGTCGGGCACGGCTCCCGGGACGTCCCCGGCGGGGAGCGGTTCGCCGCTCCCCGCCCGGCGGACCGCCCAGCGCGTCGCCGACTGGCGCAAGCGCGTCGAGATCGCGGTCCTCGCCGGACCCGCGGTCATCGTCTTCGTGACGTTCGTCATCCTGCCGGTGGCGCTCGCCGCGTACTACGGCTTCTACAAGTGGCAGGGCTACGGCCCGCCGACGAACTTCGTCGGGCTGCAGAACTACCTGATCATCTTCCAGGACAAGGCGTTCCAGTCGGTCCTGCTGCACAACGGCTTCATCGTCGTGATGTCGCTCGTGCTCCAGGGCCCGATCGCCATCGTCCTCGCCCTGCTGCTCAACCAGAAGATGCGCGGCCGCGGGCTCGTCCGCGTGCTCGTCTTCGTGCCCTACGTGATCTCCGAGGTCATCGTCGGCACCGGCTGGAGCCTCATGCTGCAGTCCAACGGCGCCGTGAACGACCTGATGCAGGGCATCGGACTCGGCGGACTCCGTCAGGACTGGCTGTCCAACCCGGACATCGCCATCTGGAGCCTCCTCGCGATCATCTCGTGGAAGTACATCGGCTTCGCGGTGATCCTGTTCCTGGCCGGTCTGCAGAGCATCCCCGAGGAGCTCTTCGAGGCCGCGGCGATCGACGGTGCGAGCTACTGGCAGATCCAGCGCCGCATCACCCTGCCGCTGCTCGGCCCCACCATCCGCATCTGGGCGTTCCTGTCGATCATCGGCTCGCTCCAGCTGTTCGACCTCGTCTACATCATCTGGGGCCAGTACATCTCGTCGACCGCAGGGACCTCGACCATGGCGACGTACATGGTCGCGAACGGCCGGACCTCGGGCAACTACGGCTTCGGCAGTGCCGTCGCGGTGGTCATGTTCCTGATCTCGCTCGCCGTCGCCCTGGTCTACCAGCACTTCGTGCTCCGTCGGGACACCGCCGGCGCCATCACCGAGAGGAAGCACTGATGGCCGTCACCAGCGCCACCACCAACCTCGTCGCCCCCGGCCGCCGCGGTGCCCGGGCACGGAAGTCCGGCGCAGCACTCGGCCAGGCGAGCCCACTGACCTACGTCGTCGCGATCCTGTTCGTCGCCGCGAACCTCGCCCCGGTGCTCTACATCGTGCTGGGCG
The DNA here is from genome assembly GCF_028307415.1 of Curtobacterium uvaldense. Taxonomy (NCBI): domain Bacteria; kingdom Bacillati; phylum Actinomycetota; class Actinomycetes; order Micrococcales; family Microbacteriaceae; genus Curtobacterium; species Curtobacterium uvaldense. Next base: position 54,705 of record NZ_JAQMHU010000009.1, read on the forward strand.
GGTTCCGGACGAACTCGCAGATCACGACGAGCCCGGCCGGTCTGCCGGCACCGTTCCAGTTCGGCAACTACGGATCGGTCCTGTCGAGCGGGATCTTCTGGCAGCAGCTCGGCAACTCGACGATCAGCGCGGTCACCACGACGCTCGGCGTCGTCGTGCTCGGGCTCATGGTCAGCTTCGTGCTCGCCCGCTACTCCTTCCGGGGTCGCGGTGCGGTGTACGCGCTGTTCGCCGCGGGCCTGATGTTCCCGATCACGGTCGCGATCACACCGCTCTACCTGCTCGTCAAGGACCTCGGTCTCACGAACAGCCTGGCGGGCGTGATCCTGCCGCAGATCGCCTTCGCCCTGCCGACGACCGTCATCATCCTGGTGCCGTTCCTGCGGGCGATCCCGGACGAGCTCGAGGAGGCCGCCTCGATCGACGGGGCCAGCCGCCTCGGCTTCTTCTTCCGGATGATCGTCCCGCTGTCCCTGCCCGGTGTGGTGACCGTCGGCATCCTGGCGTTCATCGGCAGCTGGAACAGCTACATCCTGCCGCTGTTCATCCTCAACAACGAGGCCGCCTACACGCTGCCGCTCGGCGTCCAGGCGTTCTCGTCGCAGTACTCCGTCGACACGGCGAAGGTGCTCGCCTTCACGTCGATGTCGATGATCCCCGCGCTGGTGTTCTTCACGATCTTCCAGAAGCGCATCGTCGGCGGTCTGACCGGGGCGGTGAAGGGGTGACCACGCTCGACCACACGGTCACCACCGACGGCACCACCGACGGCCAGGCGGCACGCGGCACGTCCGCACCGCGGCCCGCCGCCACCCGTGACGGACGGGAGGGACGTGGCGACGCCGCCACGGGCCTCCCGTCCGACCCGGGGCACGTCACGGACGCGACCGTGTCCGACCGCGTCACCACGCTGCTGGCCGCGATGACCCTCGAGGAGAAGACCGCGCAGCTGGTCGGCTACTGGCTCGACCAGAACGGCGTCGTCGCCCCGATGCAGGGCGAGATGGCCGCGGCCCAGCAGGGCACGACGCTCACCGACGTCACCCGGCACGGCCTCGGCCAGTACACCCGCGTGTACGGCACCCGTCCCGTCGAGCCCGACGAGCGCGCCGCCTGGCTGTGGGCGGAGCAGCGTCGGCTGAAGCGCGAGACCCGCCTCGGCATCCCGGCGCTCGTGCACGAGGAGTGCCTGACCGGGCTCGCGGCGTGGAAGGCCGCGACGTTCCCGACACCGCTGGCGTGGGGTGCGTCGTTCGACCCGGAGCTCGTCGAGCACGTCGGCGCCGTGATCGGCCGCTCGATGCGCGAGCTCGGCGTCCACCAGGGCCTCGCGCCCGTGCTCGACGTCGTCCGCGACCCCCGCTGGGGACGGGTCGACGAGTGCATCGGCGAGGACCCGTACCTCGTCGGCACCGTCGGTACCGCGTACGTCCGCGGTGTGCAGAGCGCCGGCGTCGACGCCACGCTCAAGCACTTCCTCGGCTACTCGGCCTCGCGCGCCGGCCGCAACCACGCCCCGGTCCACGCCGGACCGCGCGAGGTCGCCGACGTGTTCCTGCCGCCGTTCGAGATGGCCCTCGTCGACGGCGGCGCGCGGAGCGTCATGAACTCGTACGCCGAGGTCGACGGCGTCCCCGTCGCCGCCGACCCCGCGCTGCTCACCGACCTGCTGCGCGACCGGCTCGGGTTCGACGGCACGGTCGTGGCCGACTACTTCTCCGTCGCGTTCCTCGAGGTCATGCACGGCGTCGCCCGTGACCGCGGCGAGGCCGCTGCGACGGCGCTCGCCGCCGGCATCGACGTCGAGCTGCCGACCGGTGACGCCTACCTGGCGCCGCTGGTCGAGCGGGTGCGCAGCGGACTCGTCGACGAGGCCCTCGTCGACCGCGCCGTGCTGCGCGTGCTCCGGCAGAAGGAGCGGCTCGGCCTGCTCGACCCGGACGTCTTCGAGGACGAACCGCCCACCGGTGTCGACCTCGACTCGCCGGAGCACCGGGCGCTCGCGCGGCGGCTCGCGGCGGAGTCGCTCGTGCTGCTCTCGAACGACGGCGTGCTGCCGCTCGACGGTGGCGCCGCAGCCCCCGTCTCCCCGACCCCGGGCGCCGACCTGCAGGGCCCGGTCGCGGTGATCGGCCCGAACGCCCACCGCGCCGAGGCCCTGCAGGGCTGCTACTCCTTCGCCAACCACGTGCTGGCCACGCACACCGGGCTGGAGGCCGGTTTCGCGATCCCGACCGTGCTCGAGGCGATGCAGGACGCGCTCGGGTCCGACACGGTCCGGTACGCCCGCGGTGCCGAGGTCGAGGGTGAGGACCGCGCCGGGTTCGCCGAGGCGGTGGCGGTCGCGCGGGAGTCCTCGGTGGCGGTCGTCGTCGTCGGCGACCAGGCCGGCCTGTTCGGTCGTGGCACGGTCGGCGAGGGCAACGACTCCGAGTCGCTCGACCTGCCGGGCGTGCAGCGCGAGCTCGTCGAGGCCGTCGTCGCCACCGGCACGCCGACCGTCGTCGTGCTGCTGACCGGTCGTCCGTACGCGATCGGCTGGGCACTCGACGGCGACCAGCCGAAGCCCGCGGCGGTCGTCCAGGCGTTCTTCCCCGGCGAGGAGGGCGGCACCGCGATCGCCGACCTGCTCACCGGTGCCGCGGCACCGTCCGGCCGCCTGCCCGTCTCGCTGCCGCGGTCCGCCGGCGCGCAGCCGTACTCGTACCTGCACCCTCGTCTCGGCGGACCGTCCGACGTCACCGCGACGGACTCCACGCCGGTCCGACCGTTCGGCTACGGCCTGACCTGGACGTCCTTCGCGTACGAGGACCTGACGGTGGACGGGACCGCGTCCACGGACGGAGCGCTCACCGCGTCGGTCACCGTGCGGAACACCGGCGACCGGGACGGCGTCGAGGTCGTCCAGCTCTACGGGCACGACCCGCACGCGTCGATCACGCGCCCGGTCGCGCAGCTGCTCGGCTACGCCCGGGTCGCGGTCGCGGCGGGGGAGTGCGTCACGGTGCGGTTCGACGTGCCGGTGCAGCGGTTCGCCTTCACCGACCGCGCGATGCGGAAGGTGGTCGAGCCGGGGGACGTCGAGGTGTGGGTCGCGTCCGACGCGGCGGCGTCGCGGCCGGGAGGCCCGGTGGAGACGGGCGGGATCGTCGCGTCCGGGGACGGTCCGGTCCGGCACGAGTTCCCCCGGTCGGCGACGGACCGTGCGGTCGTGCGCCTGACCGGCGCCGTGCACGAGGTCACGCTGGCCGACCGGCGCACCGTGACCTGGACGACCGTCTGAGCTGCCGACGCCGCCGTGGAGTGTCCGGATCAGGGCCTCTGCGGCGGCGTCCGCGTGCGTTCCGACGTCCGGCCGGTAGCGTGGAACGAGTCTTCCACGGGGACCGCGTCACGGTGCGCCACCACGCACCGCGGCCCCGGTGGACCAGGAGGAGGACGACACCCGTGAGCACCGACGACCAGGCACGCGTGCGCAGCGCGCTCGTGGCGGCACTCGACGTCGTCGACGCACCACCGTCGGAGCGCTTCGAGCGCATCGTCCGGGTCGCGCGCGAGGTCTTCGACGTGCCGCTGTCGTACGTCAACGTGCTCGACGACGACCTGCTGCACACCCTCACCCCGAACGTGCCCGACGAGATCGTCTCCGGACCGGTCGGGTGGTCCTTCTGCCAGCTGACGGTGCAGCACACGGAGCCGACCGTCGTGCCGGACACCACGGCCGACCCCCGGACCGCCGACCTGCCGGGCGTGACACGGCGCGGCATCCGGTTCTACGCGGGCGTCCCGCTCACGATCGCGGGTGGGGAGCCCGTCGGGACGCTCTGCCTGATGGACACGCGACCGCGCGCCTTCTCACCGCAGGACACCGCTGCGCTCATCGACCTCGGACACTGGGCCGAGCGCGCGCTCGCCCAGGGGCTGCACCACGACCGCCTGCTCGAGGTCGCAGGCGCACTCGCGCCGAGCGCCGTCGCGCCCGACGGCTACCGGATCGCCGGCACCACGGTGCCCTACGGCGACCTCAGCGGCGACCTGCACGACTGGTCGGTCGTCGACGGCGACCTCGTGCTGACGCTCGCCGACGTCATGGGCAAGGAGCAGCCGGCCGCGCTGCTCGCGGCCGGGATCCGGGCTGCCCTCCGGCAGCACCGCACCGTCGCGCCCGTGGCCGCCGTCGCCGCCGTCGAACCCGCCCTCGCCGAGGACCTCGGACGTGCGAGCGCCTTCGCCACACTGTTCCACGCCCGGCTCGACCCGGCCAGCGGCGTGGTCGACGTGGTGGACGCGGGCCACGGGCTGGCGGTGCACGTGCCGGCGGCGGGGACGCCGCGGGTGCTCCGGTCCCACGGGCTGCCGCTGGGGTTGCACGCCGAGGGCGCGCTGCGCAGGGCGTCGACCACGGTCCTGGAGCCCGGGGACGCCCTCGTCGTGGTGAGCGACGGAGCACTCGACCTGGGTGACGGGACGATCGACACCCTGCTGGACCTCGCGCGGACCCTGCGCGCCGCGTCGAGCGTCGACGCCTTCCTCGAGACGGTGCGGCTGCGTGCGGCCGAGCGGGCCGAGGACGACGTGACGGTCGTCGTCCTCGGCCGGGTCTGACCGCGCAGCGGCCTCCGGCTCAGGCAGCCATCGGGCCGTACCGGCGGTGCCCCTTGACGTCGTAGCGGTCGAGCATCATCACCTTGTCCCAGGCGGCGACGAAGTCCCGCACGAACCGCTCCTGCCCGTCGCTGCCGGCGTAGACGTCGACGATCGAACGGAGCTGCGCGTTCGACCCGAACACCAGGTCGTTCCGCGAGGCCGTCCACCGCTCCTCGCCGGTGGCCTGCATGGTCCCGGTGAAGGTCGACTCGTGCTCGTCCGTCCTCGTCCACACCAGGTCGGTGTCGGTGAGGTTGACGAAGAAGTCCGTCGTCAGCGCGCCGACGCGGTCGGTCAGGACGCCCGTCGACGAGCCGTCCCAGTTCGCGCCGAGCACCCGCAGCCCGCCGGTCAGCACCGTCCACTCCGGTGCCGTGAGCGTCATGAGGTTCGCACGGTCCAGGAACACCGCCTCCGGAGCGACGCCGGGGGCGAAGTCTGCGAAGCGCTCGGACACGTGGTTCCGGAACCCGTCGGCGATCGGCCGGAGCCACTCGAACATCTCGACGTCGGTCTGCTCCTGGGACGCGTCCACACGGCCGGGCGTGAACGGCACGGTGACCTCGACACCCGCGGCGCGTGCGGCGTCCTCCACCCCGACGCAGCCCGCGAGCACGACCAGGTCGGCGAGCGAGACGTGCTTCCCGTCCTGCTCGAAGGCGGCCTTGACGCTGCGGAGGGTCTCGACGACCGGGACCGTCCGCCGGTTGATCGGCCAGTCCTTCTGCGGGGCGAGCGCGATCCGCCCGCCGTTGGCACCGCCGCGCTTGTCACTGTCCCGGTAGGTCGACGCGGCGGAGTACGCGGTGACGACCAGGTCGGAGACCGAGGTGCCGGTCGACCGGATCGCCGCTCGGAGCGTCTCGACGTCCGCGTCGCTCAGGGGCTCGCCGACCGGGTCGGGCAGCGGGTCCTGCCACAGCAGGTCGTCCGAGATCGTCGTCTCCGGACCGAGGTAGCGGTGCTTCGGCCCCATGTCGCGGTGCGTCAGCTTGTACCAGGCCTTCGAGAAGGCCGTGGTGAACAGGTCGAAGTCGGCGAGGAAGCGCTCGCACACCTCGCGGTAGGCCGGGTCGACCTTGAGCGCGATGTCCGAGGTCATCATCATGAGCGCGTGTGTCTCGCCGGGCACGTGGGCGTCCGGGGTGCGCGGGGCCTCGGGGTCCGCCGGGGTCCACTGCAGGGCGCCCGCCGGGCTCTTGGTCTGCTCCCACTCGTGGCCGAACAGGTTCTCCAGGTAGCTGTTGTCCCAGCGGGTCGGGTCCTGGGTCCAGCTGCCCTCGATGCCGTTCGTCATCGTGTCCTTGCCGTTGCCGGCACCCTTCGGGTTGTGCCACCCGAGCCCCATCGCCTCGATCGGCGCGATCTCCGGCGGCGGACCGATCTCGGCTGCGGGGACCTGGCCGTGGCTCTTGCCGAACGCGTGGCCGCCGGCGATCAGGGCGACCGTCTCCTCGTCGTTCATGGCCATCCGGCTGAAGGTGATGCGGATGTCCCGCGCCGAGCCCATCGGGTCGCCGTTCGCGTACGGTCCCTCGGGGTTCACGTAGATCAGCGCCTGGTGCGAGGCAGCGAGCGGGCTCTGCAGGTCGTAGTCCGCGTCGCCGTTCTCGCCGTGCCACCGCTCGTCGCGCTGGACCATGTCGTCCTGGCTCTCGACGTGGTGCGGGTCCCGGACCTCCGGGCCCCACCAGGTGCCCTCGTCCGGCTCCCACGCGTCGAGTCGACCGCCGCCGAAGCCGTACGTCGGCAGACCCATGAGCTCGAGCGAGCAGTTCCCCGTGAGGACCATCAGGTCGGCCCACGAGAGCGCGTTGCCGTACTTGTGCTTGATCGGCTGGAGCAGACGTCGCGACTTGTCGGTGTTCCCGTTGTCCCACCAGCTGCTGATCGGGGCGAAGCGCTGCATCGCGGTGCCCGCTCCGCCGCGACCGTCCGCGATCCGGTAGGTCCCCGCGGCGTGCCAGGCCATCCGGATCATCTGCGGTCCGTAGTTGCCGTAGTCCGCGGGCCACCAGTCGACCGAGGTCGTGAGCAGCTGCGTGATGTCGCGCTTGAGCTCGTCGAGGTCGATCGTCGCGAAGGCCGCCGCGTAGTCGAAGTCCGCACCGAGCGGGTCGGCGTAGACGCCGTTGCGGTGCAGCAGCTCGACACGGAGCCGCTGCGGGTACCAGCCCTCGAGCGACGACGGTGCCTGACCGAACGTCCCGCCCAGGTGGTCACCGCCGGCGGGCAGGGACCCGGCCATGTGGAAGCTGCAGGTGTCGGTGCCGTCGGTGTCCCGGCCGTGGGAGCCGTGGAAGGACGCGCCCTGCGGGGTCGCAGTGTCGTGCTGCCCGCTGTCGTCGGTGCCGTGCGTGCCGGTCGTGCTGTCGTTGCTCAACGCTGCTCCTGTTCGATGACTGTCCGCGGAACGCGGGGGACGCCCGTCACGCTCCGCCCCGAGGCTGTGAGGACGGCGGGAGCAGTGCGCATCCCGCCGGCGGGTCCGGTCAGCCCTTCCAGACGGACACGGCGCCGGCGTGACCGATCACGACGACCTCGACGAGCGAGCCGATGCCGGCGGCGACGAGCAGCACGGGGCCGACGATCCCCACCGCTCGTGCGAGCCCGGCGTCCGCGACCCGCGGGGCGGCGAAGCGGTGCCAGCCCCACCACAGCGTCAGCAGCACGAACACCGCGATCGACCACGGCAGCAGTCCGTCGGCGAGCTCGGTGTGCCGCTCGAGCAGCGCGGTCTCACGCTCGCGGTGCTCGAGCCACTCGCCGGACGATGTCGCGAGCGGCACCGAGACCAGCGCCACCAGGGCGATGGCCGGCGCGCCGACCGCGAGCCACCGTCGGGCTGCCGGCCAGGCCGCCGTCACGATCGCGGTGAGGGCCGCGACGGGCACCGAGACCGTGGTCAGGTGCACGAGGAGCGGGTGCAGGGGGATGCCGTCGAACTGCCAGTCCATCGTGGCCTTCCGGATCGCGCGTCGGTGGTTCCGACGACCTGCGATCAGCCGAGCGGACCGACCGGTACCGCGCTCGCCCGGCAGGCCGGTCGACGCACTCCGCGATCACTCGAGACCTCACACGGAGCGGCCGGAGCGCCACACCGGGACGACCCCGTCAGGGGCGGTGGTCGTACCGACCCGGCGGTGGGGCGAGCGGCAGCTGTCGCGGCGACTGGCCGCCGTTCCTCGCAGCGCCCACGGCCGTGAGGGAGCGGGTCACGATGCTCACCGCGGTCGCGAACCACCCGCGCCTCCGCGGATGCTCGAACGCGTCGTCACCCCACGGTCGGTCGTCGTCCGAGTGCCCCATGCCGCCCCTCCCGGTGTCGGTGCTCGTGAGGCTACACGGCCGCGGCCCGCACCGGGAGGTCCGGGACCCGACCTCGCTCCGGGAACCCCGGGGGAGCGTGGGTACCGTGGCACTCCTCACACCGTGAAGGAGCACGCCATGTCGGACGCACACGACCCCCGCGACACCACCAACGACCCCGAGGGCACCGAGAAGGCCGACGGCCTCGGCGAGGACGGCACGATCCCCGCGCACCCCGAGGGCGTCGCCGCCGGCTTCGCCGGTGACGACTCGCACTTCAACCCCGAAGAGGACGACGAGACGGCGGAGTAGCCGACCCGAGCACGAGACGTACGGGAGGCCCGTGGCGACGCCGCCACGGGCCTCCCGTTGCGTCTCCGGTCGCCGCGTCGCCTGCGGGACCGGGCCGCGGATCGGTACCGTGTCGGGCATGGCCCGCTTCACACCCCCCGCTGCCGACGCGATGCGTGCGGCCCTGCTCGCCGCCGCCCGCGACGAGTTCGCTGCGCACGGGCTGGGCGGGGCGCGGATCGAGCGCCTCGCCGCCGACGCCGGGAGCAACAAGGCGCAGGTGTTCCACTACTTCGGGGGCAAGGACGGCCTGTTCGACGCGCTGCTGACGAGCGAGCTGACGGCCGTGCACGAGGCCGCGCCGCTCGACACGGCCGACCTGGCGGCGTGGGCCGGACGCCTGCACGACGTCCTGGTCGAGCGTCCCTGGGTGCAGCGTCTCGCCACCTGGCACCGGCTCGAGCGGCCGGAGACACCGATCGAGGCGCTCGCCGAGCAGTACGCCGACGCCGTCGCCGAGGTCGAGCGGGCACAGCGCGCCGGTGTGCTCCCGCGGCGCTTCCGCCCCGCGGTGCTCTACGGGCTGGTCGTCCAGCTCGCGGAGGTCTGGTCGACGCTCCGGCCCGAGGCGTCCGCTCCGGTCGCCGCGGTCGTGCCGCAGCGCCGCCGTCAGGTCGTCGTGGACGCCGTCGGAGCGCTGCTCGGCGACTGACCGGTGTCCCGTCGGGCCCTGCGGTGCAACGTGTCCGAGGGGCGCTCGCCGAAGGCGCCGGCGTAGGTCCCCGCGAACCGGCCGAGGTGTGCGAACCCCCACGCCTGCGCCACCTCGGAGACCGTGGTGGTGGTCGGGTCCCCGGCCTCGAGCGCGGCACGGACCCGGTGCAGTCGCACGTCGCGCAGGAACTGCATCGGGCTCGCGGCTCCGACGCGGTGGAACGCCGCCTGCAGCCCGCGGGCGCTGAGCCCGGTGGCGCGACAGACGTCGGCAGTGGTGAGCGGGCGGTGCGCGTTCGCGGCGATCCACTCCTGCGCGACCCGCACCGATCCCCGTCCTGCGGCCGTGACGCCGGACGCAGCGGTCACGTCGAACGCCCCGATGACCGCCTCGGCGACGCGACGGTGCTGCACCGAGCGGACGACGGGGTCGGCGCCCGGGTCCCACAGGGTCGTGGCGGCGCCCGCGATGGTCCGCCGCAGTGCGGGGAGCGCGTCCGGGTCGGCCTCCGCGCGCAGGTCCAGCGGACCGGGGAGGTCACCGCGGACCGCAGCCGAGACGGACTCGAGGAAGGCGCCGTCGAAGCGGATCACGTGCTGGACCGCGGGGGCGGCGTCGAAGGTGAACGGGCGTCCTGCCGGGTACATCACGGGGACGTTCGGCCGCATGGTGATCCGGTCACGGCGGTCGGTGTCGAGGACCATGCCCGGCCCGGTCGCCCACGCCAGGGTGTACTGGCCCCCCGGGTTGATCGTGCCCCAGCGGTGCGCCGCGACCGCTGACGTCGCGGTGGTCACCTGGTCGTCGCCGACCGCGCGGTACCGGTACGAGAACCCCTCGGAGACCGCCTGTCCGATGTTGATGTCGTGACTGCTGTAGACGCCCTCGAACAGCTCCACGGCGTCGTCGACCGCTGCGCCGTGCTGTTCGGTGGCGGTGGGGGTCCGGAGATCGGTTCGCATGCGCGGACCAGTCTGCGCCTCCTCGCCGAGGACCAGTGGTGCAGTGCGCGTCGCGGCGTTCCGGCGTTCCGGCGTTCCGGCGTTCCGGCGTTAAATTTATCGTCGCCGGTCCGACGTTGTTAACTTTAGCTGCGGGTCAGCCGAGGCGCTGCGCCAGGAACGCGGCCTGCCGCTCCCAGTGCCGGTGGCCGCCGCCCTCGTGGCCGTTGTAGGGGTAGACCTCGATGTGCTTGTCGGCCGACGCGAGCGCGTTGTACGCAGCGAAGGTCGTGCGCGGCGGGACCACGTCGTCCATGAGGGCGACCGAGAACAGCGCCGGGGCCGTGATGCCTGCGGCCAGGTTCACGCCGTCGAAGTACGCCGCGGTGTCCCAGACGGTGTCGACCGCGTCCCGGTGCACGGCGAGGTACTGGGCGAGCTCGAGGTAGGGACCGCCGGTCGCGACGTCGGTGCCGTGCTCCCAGTCGGACAGGAACGCGACGTCGGGCAGCACGGCGACGAGCGGCGCGGTGTGTGCCTCGACCAGGGCGGCCGCCGCGATCGCGATGCCCCCGCCCTGGCTGCCGCCGGTCAGTGCGATGCGGTCCCGGTCGACGCCCGGCAGTGTCCGCACGGCGTCGACGAGTCGGACGGCGTCCGTGTAGACCCGCCGGTAGTAGTGCTCGGCGGGCGAGGCGATGCCGCTCGCCATCCACCCGCCACCGTTCGGGCCGGACCCGTGCGGGTCGGGGGTGTCGCCGCCGGTTCCCCAGCCGCTGCCCTGCCCGCGGGTGTCCATCACGACGTGCACGTACCCGGCGAGCGCCCACGCGACCCGCTCGCCGGGCAGCCCGCGACCACCGCCGTAGCCGATGAACTCGACCACGGCGGGCAGGTCGCCCGTCGAGCCCGCCGGCCGCGAGACCCAGGCGCGGACGGGGTCGCCGCCGAAGCCCGGGAACGTCAGGTCCTGCACGTCGAGCGCCGTGACCGGCGTGGTGGCGGGGACGAGCACGGGCTCGGTCCCGGCGCCGGCCGCCCGCGCCTCGGCGACGGTGGCCGTCCAGAAGGCGTCGAGGTCGTCGGGCCGCCGCACGGTCGGCCGGTAGGCGCGCAGCTGGTCGAGGGGCAGGTCGGTGAGCGGCATGGGGTCCTTCCGGCAGAGGTGACGTGGGCTGTTCCGCGTGCGGGATGTCGAACCGCTCGTAGGGTGCCGGTTCTTCCTGCACCCTACGAGCGATTCGTCTTCCTCCGAGCGGTTCGTCCTACTGGCGTGCAGCGGCGCGGTACTGCTCGAGCACCTCGGGGTGCGGGTCCGCGGGCACCACGGTCGCGGCGACCTCCCACGACGGCAGGCTCCCGGTCAGCACCCACGCGGCCTGTCGAGCGGCACCCGAGGCGACGTACTCGCCCGGTTCCGGGATCGACACGTCGCGGCCGAACACCTGCGCGGCGACGGCCCGGACGGCCTCGTTCCGTGCGGCGCCGCCGATCAGCAGCAGCCGCGACACCTGCACGCCGGTGGCCTCGACCGCGGCGAGGCCGTCGGCCAGGGCGCAGAGCATGCCCTCGACGGCGGCGCGGGCGAGGTGCGCCCGGTCGGTCGTCGCGGGCGTCATGCCCACGAGCGAGGCGGTGGCGTCCGGTCGGTTCGGGGTGCGCTCGCCGACGAAGTACGGCACGAGCACGAGCCCGTCCGCCCCTGCCGGCGCCTGCAGCGCCAGCTCGCCGAGCTCGCCGTGGTCGACGGAGAGGAGTCCGCCGATCACCTCGAGCACGCGGGCCGCGTTGAGCGTGGTGACGATCGGGAGGCGCGACCCGGTCCCGTCGGCGAAGCCCGCCACGGTCCCGCTCGGGTCCGTCACCTCGGTGTCGGTGACGCCGAAGACGGTCCCGCTGGTCCCGAGGGACACCGCGACGTCACCCGGGCCGAGCCCGAGGCCGAGCGCTGCCCCGGCGTTGTCGCCGAGCCCCGGGCCGACGACGAGACCCGCGCGGGCGACGGCGCCGCCCGGCAGCTCGACGTCGGACGCCAGGGTGCCCATCGCCTCGTCGGGCGCCACGACCCGCGGGACCACGACCGGGCCGTCGCCGTCGGCGTGCGCGTCGCCGTCGTGCGGTCCGGCAGCGACCCGCGAGGGACGCCCGAGCGCCTGCTCGAACAGCTCCGCGTCGTACTCCCGGCGCACCGGGTCCCAGTAGCCGGTGCCGCTGGCGTCCGAACCGTCGGTCGCCAGCGCGTCGAGGTCCGGCCCGAGCGGGCTCTCGTCGGCGGGGCCGTACCCGCGCAGTCGCCACGACAGCCAGTCGTGGGGGAGCGCGACGGCGGCGACGCGCGCCGCGTTGTCGGGCTCCGCGTCGCGGAGCCACCGCAGCTTGGTGCCGGTGAACGACGCCACCGGGACCAGACCCGTCCGGGCGACCCATGCCTCCCGGCCGAGCTCCTCGACCATCTGCGCGGCCGCGTCGGCGCTGCGGACGTCGTTCCACAGGAGTGCGTCGCGGACCACGCGACCGTCGGCGTCGAGCGCGACCATGCCGTGCTGCTGCCCGGCGATCGCGACGGCGGCGACGTCGTCGAACCCGCCGGCGTCCGCGATCGCGGTGCCGAGCGCGTCCCACCAGTGGCGGGGGTCGACGGAGGTGCCGTCCGGGTGGGACGCGCGCCCCTCCCGGACGACCGCACCGGTCGCCGCGTCACGGATCGTGACCTTGCAGGACTGGGTCGACGAGTCGACCCCTGCGACCAGCCGACGCTCGACGACGTCAGCCACGAGCGCCCATGAGGTGCTCGATCGCGAGCTGCTGCAGGCGCACGAAGCCGAAGCCCTTGCCGCCGAAGTACGCGTCGGCGTCGAAGTCCTCGTAGGCCGAGCGGTCGGCGAGGAAGTCGTCGTACGACTCACCGCTGTTCAGCGTCGGCGTCGAGAGCTCGTCGACCTTCGCGGCGGACAGGGCCTCCTGCACCTCGGGGTCGGCGCGGAACGCCTGGGCGCGCTCCTTGAGGAGCAGGTACATGCGCATGTTCGCCTGCGCCGAGTCCCAGACGCCGGTGATGTCCTCGGTGCGGCTCGGCTTGTAGTCGAAGTGGCGGGGGCCGTCGTACGCCTGGCCGCCCTGCGGGGCACCGTGCTCGAGCAGGTCGACGAGCGAGAAGGCGTTCTGCAGGTCGCCGTGGCCGAACACCAGGTCCTGGTCGTACTTGATGCCGCGCTGACCGTTGAGGTCGATGTGGAAGAGCTTGCCCTGGTAGAGCGCCTGGGCGATGCCGGCCGTGAAGTTCAGGCCCGCCATCTGCTCGTGGCCGACCTCGGGGTTGATGCCGAAGAGCTCCGGACGCTCGAGCGTCTCGGTGAAGGCGATCGCGTGACCGAGGGTCGGCAGGAGGATGTCGCCACGGGGCTCGTTCGGCTTCGGCTCGATGGCGAAGCGGATGTCGTAGCCCTTGTCGGTGACGTACTGCGCGAGCAGGTTCACGGCCTCGCGGTAGCGCTCGAGGGCGGCCTGCACGTCCTTGGCGGAGTCGTACTCCGAGCCCTCGCGGCCACCCCACATGACGAACGTCTTCGCGCCGAGCTCGGCGGCCAGGTCGAGGTTGCGGAGCACCTTGCGGAGGGCGAAGCGACGGACGTTCCGGTCGTTCGAGGTGAAGCCGCCGTCCTTGAAGACGGGTGCCGAGAACAGGTTCGTCGTGACCATCGGCACGATGATGCCGGTGGAGTCGAGCGCGCCCTTGAGACGGTCGATCTGTGCCTGGCGCTCGGCGTCGGTCGAGCCGAACGCGAACAGGTCGTCGTCGTGGAAGGTCAGGCCGTAGGCACCGAGCTCGTCGAGCTTCTCGACCGCCTCGACCACGTCCAGCGCGGGACGGGTCGGGCCGCCGAACGGGTCGGAGCCGTTGTAGCCGATGGTCCAGAGACCGAAGGAGAACTTGTCGTCGCGGGTGGGCGTCGTTGCCATGGTGGATCACCGTTCGTCGTCGAAACAAAATGTTGCCGCGCCCAACATAAGCGGTAGGGTGGATCCTGGCAACACCGGATCGCAAAGGAGCGAGTGGATGGCACAGGACGGACACGGACCGGGACGACTGCGCGTCGCCATGGTCGGGCACGGCTTCATGGGAGCGGCGCACTCCCAGGCGTGGCGGACCGCACCGCGGTTCTTCGACCTCGGCGTCGAGCCCGAGATGGCCGTGGTGGTCGGCCGCGACGCCGAGCGCACCGAGGCAGCGCGCGTGCAGTACGGCTGGCAGGCCGCGTCGACGGACTGGCGGCAGGTGGTGGCGGACCCCGACATCGACCTCGTCGACATCGTCTCGCCCGGTTCCTCGCACGTCGAGATCGCGATCGCCGCGCTCGAGGCCGGCAAGCACGTCCTCTGCGAGAAGCCCCTCGCCAACACGGTCGAGGAGGCCGAGGCGATGACCGCCGCCGCGGAGGCCGCCGCCGAGCGCGGCGTCCGCGCGATGGTCGGCTTCAGCTACCGCCGCGTCCCTGCGATCGCGTTCGCCCGACAGCTGGTGGCGGACGGGAGGATCGGCACGGTCCGCCAGGTCCGCGCGCTCTACCTGCAGGACTGGTTGTCCGACGAGGACGGCCCGATGACGTGGCGCCTCGACAAGGCGCTCGCCGGCTCGGGCTCGCTCGGCGACATCGGAGCGCACGCGATCGACCTCGTCGAGCACGTCACGGGCGCACACCTGTCGACCGTGTCCGGCACGCTCGAGACCTTCGTGCACGAACGTCCGCTGATGGCCGAGGGGGTCGGGCTCTCCGGCACCGCGTCGAGCGAGCGCGGACAGGTCACCGTCGACGACGCCGCGTTCTTCCTCGGTCGGCTCACCGGCGGCGCTGCCGAGGGTGCGATCGGCACCTTCGAGGCCACGCGCTACGCGACCGGGCGGAAGAACGGCCTGACGCTCGAGGTCAGCGGGTCCGAGGGCGCGATCCAGTTCGACCTCGAGTCCATGAACGAGCTGCGCCTGTACGAGTCGTCGGCGCCCGCGGGGGAGCAGGGCTTCCGTCGCATCCTCGTCACCGAGCCGGAGCACGAGTACATGGCCGCGTGGTGGCCGACCGGGCACCTCATCGGCTACGAGCACACCTTCAGCCACCAGGTCGCCGACCTCGTGCGGGCGATCGTCGCGGGCACCGACCCCTCGCCGTCGTTCGCCGACGGCCTGCACGTGCAGCGCGTCCTCGACGCGGTCGAGCGCAGCGCGTCCGACGGCAGCGCCTGGACGGCGATCTGATGGCCGACACGATGAACGACACGACGAAGCGAGCGCTGGTCGTCCGTGGCGGGTGGGACGGGCACATGCCCGTCGAGACCACCGACCTGTTCGTCCCCTTCCTGCGCGACAACGGCTTCGACGTCCACGTGTCGGACTCGACGGCCGTGTACGCCGACGAGTCCGTGATGGCGGACGTCGACCTGATCGTGCAGGTCGTCACGATGTCGACCATCGCCGACGACGAGTTCGCGGGACTGCAGCAGGCGGTGCTCGGCGGCGCCGGGCTCGCCGGGTGGCACGGCGGGATCGCGGACGCCTTCCGGAACACCGCCGACTACCTGCACATGGTCGGCGGGCAGTTCGCGCACCACGCGGGCAAGCACCCGTCCGAGCGCACCGGCGAGCAGTCCGACAACTACATCCCGTACACGGTGCACATCACCGAGGCCGGGCACGAGCACCCGATCACGCAGGGCATCGAGGACTTCGACCTCGTGACCGAGCAGTACTGGGTGCTCTCCGACGAGTACAACGACGTGCTGGCGACGACGACGCAGGAGGCCCGGGACTTCGACGCCTGGAACCGTCCGGTCACCGCGCCGGCGATCTGGACCCGGCAGTGGGGGCAGGGACGCGTGTTCGTCTCGGCACCCGGGCACCGGCTCGAGGTCGTCGAGTCGCAGCCGCTCCGCACGATCATCGAGAGGGGACTCCTGTGGGCAGCCCGATGAAGGTCGGTGTCGTCGGGGTCGGCGTCATCAGCCGGCAGTACTTCGAGCACTTCCCGGCACTGCCCGGGCTCGAGCTCACCGCCGTCGCGGACATCGACGTGGCCCGGGCACGGTCGGTGGGCGAGACGCAGGGCGTCCGCGGTTCCTCGGTCGACGAGCTGATCGCCGCGGACGACGTCGACGTCGTGCTCAACCTGACGATCCCGGCGGCCCACGCCGAGATCGCCACGCGGGCGCTCGAGGCCGGCAAGCACGTGTACGGCGAGAAGCCGCTGGCGATGTCGACGGCCGAGGCGCGCCCCGTGCTCGACCTCGCTCGTCGCTCGGGCCTGCGGGTGGGCAGCGCGCCGGACACCGTGCTCGGCACCGGGATCCAGACGGCGCGGCAGGCGCTCGACAGCGGCGCGATCGGCACCCCGGTCGGCGCCACCGTGTCGTGGTCGGCGCCCGGGCACGAGCTCTGGCACCCGGCGCCGGCGTTCTACTACCAGCCCGGCGGCGGCCCGCTGCTCGACATGGGGCCGTACTACCTGACGAGCCTCGTGTCGTTCTTCGGCCCGGTCGTCCGGGTCAGCGGAGCCTCGACCCGGTCGGACCGCGAGCGCACCATCGCGACCGGCCCCGCGGCCGGCACCTCGCTCCGGGTCGACATCGACACGCACGTCGTCGCCGTCCTCGAGCACGCGGACGGCGTCGTCTCGACCGTCACGGTGTCGTTCGAGGTCTGGGCCACCAGGGCGCCGCTGTTCGAGGTGTTCGGCACCGCGGGCACCCTCGGCGTCCCCGACCCGAACCGGTTCTCCGACACCGTGTCGATCGCCGACGCCGCCACCCGCGAGTGGCGGGACCTGCCGACGAGCGCCGGGTACGCCGACGCCGGACGCGGCTACGGCCTGGCCGACATGGCGCACGCGATCGCGACGGATCGCCCGCACCGCGCGTCCGGCGACCTCGCGTTCCACGTGCTCGAGGTGATGGAGGCGGTCTCCACCGCGGCCCGCGAGCACACCGTGGTCGAGGTCCGGTCGCGCGTCGACCGCCCCGACACCGTGCCGGCCGGTGCCACCCCCGGGTCCTGGTGAGCCAGACTCGGCAGCAGCAGCAGCAGCAGCAGCAGCACGACGCGACACGACACGACACGACAGGCGAGGAAGGACGACGACGATGACGACGACGGACGGAACCGGCGAGACCGGGGCGAGCGGCGCCTCCAGGCCGGACGGCGGCGGCCGCTCGACCAGGCCGGTGACCCTGTTCACCGGGCAGTGGGCGGACCTGCCCTTCGAGGAGGTCGCGCGCCTGGCGGGCGAATGGGGCTACGACGGGCTGGAGATCGCCTGCTGGGGCGACCACCTGGACGTCCGACGCGCCGCGACGGACCCGGCGTACGTGGCCGACCGGAAGGCGGTCCTGGAGCGCAACGGACTGCAGGTCTGGACGATCGCGAACCACCTGACCGGCCAGGCCGTCTGCGACGACCCGATCGACCAGCGGCACGAGGACATCCTCGCGCCGCACGTGTGGGGCGACGGCGACCCCGAGGGCGTCCGCCGGCGGGCGGCGGAGGAGCTGCAGTGGACGGCCCGTGCGGCCGCTGCGCTCGGGGTGTCGACCGTGACCGGCTTCTCGGGGTCGTCGATCTGGAAGACCGTCGCCGGGTTCCCGCCCGTGCCCCCGGCGATGATCGAGGCCGGGTACCAGGACTTCCACGACCGCTGGTCGCCGATCCTCGACGTGTTCGAGGAGGTCGGCGTCCGCTTCGCGCTCGAGGTGCACCCGTCCGAGATCGCCTACGACTACTGGACCGCGAAGCGGGCGCTCGAGGTGTTCCGGGACCGCCCGTCGTTCGGGTTCAACTTCGACCCGTCGCACTTCGTGTGGCAGGACCTCGACCCCGCCGCGTTCCTGCTCGACTTCGCCGACCGGGTGTACCACGTGCACTGCAAGGAGTCGGTGAAGCAGCTCGACGGCCGCAACGGTCGACTCGGATCGCACCTGCCGTGGGGCGACCCCCGTCGTGGGTGGGACTTCGTCTCCGCCGGGCACGGGGACGTGCCGTGGGAGCGGGTGTTCCGCGTGCTGAACCACATCGGGTACGACGGCCCGACGAGCGTCGAGTGGGAGGACGCCGGCATGGACCGACTCGTCGGCGGCCCCGAGGCGCTCGCGTTCGTGCGTCGCCTGGGGACGATCGCCCCACCGGACGCCGCGTTCGACGCCGCGTTCTCCCGCTCGCGCTGAGCCGCGCGCGGGTACGGACGGACCCGCGAGACTCGGCACCGCGGACAGTTCCGCGGTGCCGAACCCGCGAAGGTGTCCGCCGAGCCGAGACTCGGCCCCCCACACCACACCACCACGAGGAGGACCCATGGCCAGGTCGGCCACGACCACGCCCGGGAACGTCGCGCGCGTCCTCCGCATCGTGCACGAGGGCGGGCCGGTCACCCGTGCCGAGCTCACCCGTCGGACGGGACTCAACCGGTCGACGGTCCTGGCGCTCGTCGGGGAGCTCGTCGAGCAGGGGTTCGTGCACGAGGAGCTCCCGGGAGCCGGGGCGGACCGTCCCGCCGGGGTCGGTCGGCCGAGCGCCGTCGTCCGGGCATCGCGCGACGTCGTGGCCGCCGCGGTGACCGTGGAGATCGACGCCGTCGCGGTGGCGCTCGTCGCGCTCGACGGCACCGTGCGCGACCGCCTCGTCGAACCGCAGTCGAGCGTGCCCGGTGCCGCCGCAGCGATCGACGCCGTGGCCCGTGTCCTCGCCACGCTGACCGCACGCGCCGATCCGGCACTGCGGCTCGTCGGCGTGGGCGTCGCTGTCCCGGGCATCGTCCGGGTCGAGGACGGGGTCGTCCGCGACGCCCCGCACCTCGGTTGGCGGGACGAGCCCTTCGCCGGGCCCCTCGCCGAGCGTCTCGGGCTGCCCGTCCGCGCGGCGAACGACGCGAACGTCGGTGCGTGGGCCGAACGGCTCTACGGCAGCGCGCGCGGCGTCGACGACCTCGTGTACCTCAACGGCGGCGCCAGCGGCATCGGCGGTGGGATCGTCAGCGCCGGCCGCCCGTTCAGCGGCGCGGACGGGTACGCGGGCGAGCTCGGGCACACCTTCGTCGCGGCGAACGGCATCCGCTGCCACTGCGGGGCGATCGGGTGCCTGGAGACCGAGGCTTCACGCGGGGCCCTCACCGCGGTGACCCGGACCGCGCCCGACGACCTGGACGCCCTCGCCGCCGCCCTGGCCGAGCGACACGACGCGGTCGAACGGGTCGTGGACCGCCAGGTGACCGCGCTCGCGACGGCGATCCGGAACGCCATCCACACCGTCGACCCGCAGGTCGTCGTGCTCGGGGGGTTCCTCGGCGTGCTGCTCGGGCACGTGGGGGACCGCGTCGAGGACGACGTCCGGGCGCAGACGATGGCCGCGATGACCGACCGGCTGCGCATCGTGCCGGCGGAGCTCGGCCGTGACGTCCTCGTCCGGGGCGCCGCCGAGCTCGGCTTCGCCGACCTGCTGCGCGACGGGGCCCTCCCGACAACCAGCGGCGCGACCACGACCGGCCCGAGCGGCGCGACCACGACCGGCGCGACCGGGACCCGCGCGACCGACACCGACCACACCACAGCCGACCGCGACGACGCGGTCGAGGAAGCGAGATCCGCATGAGTACCACCTCCGACACCCAGCGCGCGAGCGTCCTGCTCGGCACCGAGGACCTGACGATCGAGGACCGCCCCGTCCCCGAGGTCGCCCCCGGCGACGTGCTCGTCCGCGTGGCCGCCGTCGGCGTCTGCGGCTCCGACGTCCACTACTACCGCCACGGCCGCATCGGCGACTTCGTCGTCGAGGAGCCCCTCGTCCTCGGCCACGAGCTCTCCGGCACGATCGCCGCGGTCGGCGAGGGCGTCGACCCCGCCCGCGTCGGCGAGCGCGTCGCCGTCGAGCCCCAGCGCCCCTGCCACCGCTGCGCGCAGTGCCTGGCCGGCCGCTACAACCTCTGCCCGCACATGCGCTTCTACGCGACACCGCCGGTCGACGGTGCCTTCGCGGAGTACGTGACGATCGAGGCCGAGTTCGCGCACGCCCTGCCCGACACGGTGTCCTTCGAGGCCGGCGCACTGCTCGAGCCGCTGTCCGTCGGCATCGCCGCGGCGCGCAAGGCCGGCATCGTGCCCGGCTCGAGCGTCCTGATCGCCGGTGCCGGTCCGATCGGGGTCATCTGCGCCCAGGTCGCCCGGGCGTTCGGCGCGACCCGCGTGGTCGTCAGCGACCTCGTCCCCGAGCGGCGCGAGCGTGCGCTGTCCTTCGGCGCCACCGAGGTCGTCGACCCCGTCGCCGTCGACGTCACCTCGGACATCGTCCCCGTCGACGCGTTCATCGACGCCAGCGGTGCGCCCCGTGCCGTCTCGGACGGCATCAAGGCCGTCGGACCGGCCGGCGCGGCGGTGCTCGTCGGCCTCGGCAACTCCGAGATGGTGCTGCCCGTCGAGCACATCCAGAACCTCGAGGTGACGGTCACCGGCATCTTCCGCTACACGAACACCTGGCCGGTCGCGATCGGTCTGGTCGCGTCGGGCCAGGTCGACCTCGACGCGCTCGTCACCGGGCGCTTCGGACTCGACGCGGTCCGCGAGGCCCTCGAGAGCGACACCGACCCGGCCTCGCTCAAGTCCGTCGTCTACCCGAACGGCGTGCCCGCGGGCGCGTGAGGACGCGAGCCGACGTGCGCGACGCGGGTCGCGCCGTCCGGTGAGCGGTCGTCGGACGGGAGGCGCGGTGCCGGCGGGTGCCGTCCTCCCGTCCGTCGTCCGGTCACCACGGCGAGCCGTGGCCGGGTCGGCCCCGCCGCGACACCGCGACGCGCTACGGTTCGGCCATGACCGCGACACCGGCGGCGGCAGTGCCGCGACGCACCGACCGGCGGGCACTCGTGTCCTGGGCGCTCTGGGACTGGGGGTCCTCAGCGTTCACCGCCGTCGTCACCACCTTCGTCTTCAGCACCTACCTGGCGAGCCGGGCGTTCGTCGACCCGCGGCTCGTCGCTGCCGAGGACTCGTCGACGGCCGCTGCGCAGACGGTCGAGCGGGAGCTGGCGCACAACGCCGCGACGGTGTCGACGGCCCTGACCCTGGCGGGGATCGTCGTGGCGCTCGTCGCACCCGCGGTGGGGCGGCTGGCGGACTCGTCCGGGCACCGCCGCCGGTCCGTGCTCATCGGGACGATCGGGGTGGCGCTGTCGATCGGGGCGATGGTGTTCGTCGCGCCGCAGCAGCCGTACCTGGTGCTCGGCGCAGCGCTCCTCGGCATCGGGACCATCGCGTACGAGGTCGCCACCGTCGGCTACAACGCGATGCTCGGCCAGGTGGCGTCGGGCCCGCAGACCGGACGCGTCTCGGCGATCGGCTGGGCCGCCGGGTACTTCGGCGGGATCGTGCTGCTCGTCGTCCTGCTCCTGCTCTGCATCCAGGACTTCGGCACCGAAGGCGTCGCCGGCCTCCTGCAGCTGCCGTCGACCGTCGCGTCCGGGTCGTGGGACGTCCGGGTCGCGATCGGGATCGCCGCGGTGTGGCTCGCGGTCAGCTCGGTCCCGCTCTTCCTGACCGTGCCCGAGGCGGCGCCGGACCGTTCGCGCACGGGCGGTCTGCTCAGCGCCTACCGCGACCTCGGACGGCACGTCGCCCGGCTGTGGCGGGAACGCCGCAACGTCCTGGTCTTCCTGCTCGCGAGCGCCGTGTTCCGCGACGGCGTCGGTGCGGTCTTCACCTTCGGCGGCATCGTCGCCGCACAGGTGTTCGGCTTCAGCCCGTCGCAGGTGATCCTCTTCGCGATCGCGGCGAACGTGGTGGCGGGTGTCGCGACCTTCGCCTCCGGGCGGCTCGACGACCGCTTCGGTTCGCGGGCGGTCATCACGGTCGCGCTCGTCGGGCTCGCGCTCACCGGCATCGGGGTGTTCCTGATCGGGAGCGCGACGGCCGGGTTCT
The DNA here is from genome assembly GCF_028307415.1 of Curtobacterium uvaldense. Lineage (NCBI taxonomy): Bacteria > Bacillati > Actinomycetota > Actinomycetes > Micrococcales > Microbacteriaceae > Curtobacterium > Curtobacterium uvaldense. The sequence goes on from NZ_JAQMHU010000009.1 coordinate 76,548, forward strand.
GGGTGCTCGGGCTCACGCTGGCGATCTTCGTCGGGCCGGTGCAGTCGTCGTCCAGGGCGTACCTGGCACGCCTCGCCACCCCGGGACGCGAGGGCGAGCTCTTCGGCCTCTACGCGACGACCGGGCGTGCGGCCTCGTTCCTCGCGCCGGCGCTGTTCGGCATCGCGGTGACGGTCGGCGGCTCGACGCGGTACGGGATCATCGGCGTGGTCGTGGTCCTCGTCGCGGGCCTCGTGCTCATGGCGTTCGTGCAGCGGGAGCCCGCGCGGGCGTAGCGCACGGTCCGCTCGCCCCGCTCCGGGCCGGCGCTGCCGGTGCGGGTCGAGCACCCGGTCGGAGCACATGCGCCAGGATGGGTGCATGACCGACCAGCGGATCGCCGTCGTCGTCCTCGCCGCCGGGCAGGGCACGCGCATGAAGTCGTCCACCCCGAAGGTGCTGCACCGCCTCGCCGGCCTGCCCCTGCTGGCGCACGTGCTGCGCACGGCGTCCTCGATCGAGCCGGAGCACGTCGCCGTCGTCGTGCGGCACGAGCGCGAGCGCGTCGCGGCCGAGGTCGCCGAGCGTGCCCCCGGGGCGATCGTGGTCGACCAGGACGAGGTCCCCGGCACCGGACGCGCCGTCGAGGTCGCGGTGCAGGCGCTCCCGGCGGACTTCGACGGCTCGGTCGTGGTGCTCTCCGGGGACGTCCCGCTGCTCGACACGGCGTCGCTCCGACGCCTCGTGGACGCGCACGCCGGCAACGCCGTGACCCTGGTCAGTGCGATCGCCCCGGACCCGACGGGGCTCGGCCGGGTCGTCCGCGACGCCGCCGGGGCGTTCGTGCGCGTCGTCGAGCACAAGGACGCCACCGAGGCCGAACGGGCCATCACCGAGGCGAACGCCGGCATCTACGCGTTCGACGTGACCCACCTGCGTGCGGTGCTGCCCTCGCTCACCACGGCCAACGCGCAGGGTGAGAAGTACGTCACCGACGTCCCGTCGCTCGTCGCCGCGCGCGGGGGAGCGATCGACGTCGTCACGCTGACCGACCCGTGGCTCGTCGCCGGCATCAACGACCGCGCGCAGCTCGCCGACGCGGCGCGTGAGCTCAACGCCCGCATCGTCCGTCGGCACCAGCTCGCCGGTGTCACCGTGCAGGACCCGGCGACCACGTGGATCGACGTCGACGTCACCGTCGAGGCCGACGCCGAGATCCTCCCCGGCACGCAGCTCGTCGGGGCGACGGCGATCGCCGCCGGCGCGGTGGTCGGACCGGACACCACGCTCCGCGACACCGAGGTCGGAGCCGGCGCGGTCGTGAACCGTGTCGACGCGACGCTGGCGGTCATCGGCGACGGCGCCACGGTCGGTCCCTTCGCCTACCTGCGACCGGGGACGGTCCTGGGCGAGCACGGCAAGATCGGCACGTTCGTCGAGACGAAGAACGCGGTGATCGGCCGCGGCAGCAAGGTCCCGCACCTGTCGTACATCGGTGACGCCGAGGTCGGCGAGGACTCGAACATCGGGGCCAACACGATCACCGCGAACTACGACGGCGTGCACAAGCACCGCACCGAGGTCGGGTCGAACGTCCGCACGGGCTCGCACAACGTGTTCGTCGCCCCGGTTAGGATTGGTGACGGGGCGTACACCGGCGCGGGTACGACCGTCCGCAAGGACGTACCGGCCGGGTCGCTGGCGATCAGCTACGCCCCGCAGCGCAACACCGACGGATGGGTCGAGGAACACCGACCCGGTTCGCCGGCGGCCGAGGCGGCTCGGCGCGCGCACGGCGAACAGATCTGACGGCGGTCGGGTCGATCGAGACGACCCCGAGCGGGTCAGGGAGTGAGCACCGCACTTGTCCGGAATCAAGACCACGGGCCAGAAACGACTCGTCCTCGTGTCGGGCCGGGCGCACCCGGAACTCTCGGCGCAGATCGCCGACGAGCTCGGAGTCGACCTGGTGCCGACCGATGCCCGGACCTTCGCGAACGGTGAGCTCTACGCCCGCTTCGACGAGTCGGTCCGCGGTTGCGACGCGTTCGTCATCCAGTCGCACACCGCGCCCATCAACGAGTGGCTCATGGAGCAGCTCATCATGGTCGACGCCCTGAAGCGTGCCTCGGCGAAGCGCATCACCGTCGTCGCGCCCTTCTACCCCTACGCGCGCCAGGACAAGAAGGGCCGCGGGCGCGAGCCGATCTCGGCCCGGCTCGTCGCCGACCTGTTCAAGGCCGCCGGTGCCCACCGCATCATGAGCGTCGACCTGCACGCCGCACAGATCCAGGGCTTCTTCGACGGCCCCGTGGACCACCTGTTCGCCATGCCCGTCCTGCTCGAGCGCTTCCAGCAGATCCTCGACCCGAAGACCCTGACCGTGGTGTCGCCCGACATGGGCCGTGTGCGCGTCGCCGACATCTGGTCCGAGAAGCTCGGTGCTCCGCTGGCGATCATCCACAAGCGGCGCGACCCGCTCGTGCCGAACCAGGTGTCCGTGCACGAGATCGTCGGTGACGTCTCGGGCCGCGTGTGCCTGCTCGTCGACGACCTCATCGACACCGGCCGCACCATCGCGAAGGCCGCCGAGGCGCTGAAGAACGCCGGCGCGACCGGCGTGGTCGTCGCGGCGACCCACGCCGTGTTCTCCGACCCGGCCACCGAGCTGCTGCAGAGCGAGTTCATCGACCGCGTCGTCGTCACCGACACGCTGCCCCTGCCCGAGGACAAGCGCTGGGACCGCCTCGAGGTCCTGCCGATCGCGCCGCTCATCGCCCGCGCGATCCACGAGGTCTTCGACGACGGGTCCGTGACCTCCATGTTCGACGGTGCCGCGTAGGCGGACCGGACGCGTGTCGGGCGTGACCCGGCCGGCGGGCTGAGCCGTGCCTCCCGTCCACCCGGCACGCGCTGCCCTGGCTGCCCGTCTGCGGGCGACGGGCAGCGTGTTCGCCGAGGACGAGGCCGACCTGCTGCTCGAGGCCGGCGACGGCGATCCGGTGAAGCTGCGCGGGCTCGTGCAGCGGCGACTCGGCGGTGAGCCGCTCGAGGTCGTGCTCGGCTGGGCCGCGTTCGACGGGCACCGTGTCCGGGTCGTCCCGGGGGTCTTCGTGCCGCGGACCCGCACCGCCGTCGTCGTCGAGCAGGCCGCGCGACGCCTGCACCGCTACGACCGGGTCGTCGACCTGTGCTGCGGTGTCGGGGCGATCTCGGTGGCGTTGCTCGGACGGGTCGGCGCACTCGACCTCGTCGCGGCGGACATCGACGCGGACGCCGTCGACGTCGCGGCGGAGAACATCGGCGACCGGGGGATCGTCGTCCTGGGCGACCTGTTCGCGCCGCTGCCCGAGCGCTTCCGCGGTGTCGTCGACGTCATCGCGGTGAACGCACCGTACGTGCCGTCGGACGCGCTGGCCACCATGCCGGCCGAGGCGCGGGAGCACGAGCGGCGCATCGCGCTGGACGGTGGACCGGACGGGCTCGACGTGCACCGGCGCGTGGCCGCGGGAGCGGGGGAGTGGCTGCGCCCGGGCGGCGCGGTCGTCATCGAGGTCTCGTCGACGCAGGCGCCGCAGTCCGCGGCGCTGTTCGAGGGCGTCGGGTTCACCGTGACGGTCGAGTCCGACGAGCAGGTCGAGGGCACCTGCATCGTCGCGGAGCTGCCCGCCTGACACTCGTCCGCCGCGGTACCGTCGCGGTGTGGAGTACTCGTTCGCACCGCCGACCGCAGCGGAGTTCCGGGCCCTGTACGACGAGACCGGGTGGGGTGCGTGGGACCTCGAACGGTTCCGTCGGGCGCTGGCCGGCAGCTGGCTGGTGTGCAGCGCACGCGACGAGACGGGGCGTCTGGTCGGCATCGGACGGCTGATCAGCGACGGCGCCCTGCACGCCTTCGTGACCGAGATGATCGTGGCGGAGGACGCGCGCGGCCGGGGCGTCGGCGGCGAGGTGCTCGCGCGGCTCGTCGACGAGTCGCGCCGTCGTGGGGTCGACGACGTGCAGCTCTTCGCGGCTCGGGGCCGAGCTGCCTTCTACGAGCAGCGTGGCTTCGGACGCCGGCACGAGGACGGACCGGGCATGGACCTCGTGACGGTCGTCGCTGCGCCCGGCAGCGACGGCGACGGCAGCGGCAGCGACGGCAGCGGCAGCGGGGTCAGCCGGCGCTGACCTGCACCGTGTGCCACCCGGTCGCGCCGTTCGGCGCCGGCGGCCGCTCGACGCTCGTCTGCACCTGACCGTCGGCGCTGACCGCCCGGACCCGGATCGTGTGCGAGCCGGCGTCGGGCGTCCAGCGGTACACCCACTGTCGCCAGGTGTCGGCCGAGACGGAGTCGGCGAGCGTGGCGTCCTGCCACGCGCCGTCGTCGATGCGGACCTGCACGGCCTTCACGCCGGTGTGCGGCTGCCACGCGACGCCGGCGACCGCGACCTGCTGCCCGGCGGTCACCGAGGCACCGCCGCGAGGGGTGTCGATCCGCGACTCGAGCTTCACCGGCCCGCGCTCCGACCACCCGCGGGGTGTCCAGTAGCCCTGGGCGTCGGCGAAGCGGGTGACCTCGAGCTCCGTCACCCACTTCGTCGCGGAGACGTACCCGAACAGCCCGGGGACCACCATCCGCACCGGGAACCCGTGCTCGGCCGGCAGCGGTTCGCCGTTCATCCCGATCGCGAGCAGCGCAGCCGTGCCCTCGTCCTGCAGCACGTCCAGCGGCGTTCCCGCGGAGAACCCGTCGATGCTGCGGGACAGCACCATGTCGGCACCGTCCTGGACACCCGCACGAGCGAGCAGCTCACGGATCGGGTAGCCCAGCCACAGCGCGTTGCCGATCAGGTCGCCGCCGACCTCGTTCGACACGCAGCTGAGCGTGGCCATGTGCTCCTGCAGCGGGAGCGCCAGCAGCTCGTCCCACGTCAGCTCGACCTCGCGGTCGACGGCGCCGTGGATGCGGAGCGACCAGTCTGCGGGGTCGACGGACGGGACCCGCAGCGCGGTGTCGATCCGGTAGAAGTCGGCGTTCGGGGTGACGTAGGGCGTGATCCCGTCGACGTCGAGGGACGCGCCCCCGGGAACGGCGGGCGCGGTCGTCGCCGCACGCGGCAGCCGGACCGCCCGCCGTGCCGCTGCGGCGGCCTGCACCGCCGCGGTGCCGGCTCGCGACGCTCCTCCCACGACGATCGCCGCCACGGCCGTCGTCGCGCTCCACACGAGGAAGGTGCGCCGCTCGGTCGCCGCGGGGCGGGGCGAGGCCGACGGCGCGGCGGTCGCTGCCTCCCACCGGCGGAGGTGGCGCAGGAGCACGCGGAGCACGACGATCGCGGCTGCGACGCCGAGGACCGTGGGCGCTCCGTCCCACGTCCCGCTGCCCGATCGGGTGGTGACGGCGATCAGCGCGAGGACCGCACCGGCCGCGAGGACGAGCGCGCCGAACGGCGGGCGGGCACGTTCGAGCACACCGGCGCCAGCGCTGACCGCGGCCGTGACCACGGCCATGAGCACGAAGAGGGCGACCTTGTCCCCGGTGCCGAACAGGCCGACCATCAGGTCCTTCGCCGCCGGGGGAGCGAGGTCGATCACGGCGGAGCCGACGGCCACCAGCGGACTGCCCGCCCCGCCGAGCAGCAGTGCTCCGAGCTCGGCGACCGCCAGGAACGCGGCGATCGCGATCACGCCGCAGACCGCGGCGAGCAGGGCCGGGCGACGGACCGGGGTCGGGGTCGGTGCCTGCTCGGTGGTCGGTGCCGCTGACGTGCTCACCCGTGCAGCGTAGGTCGGCGCCACCGCGGATGGGCTGACAACAGCACGGCGGTGGACGCCTCGGTCCCGCTCCGCGCCGGGTTCGTCGGTCGTGCGCCGCTCCGGGACAGCGCCGCCGACCGCGGCCGTGCGAGGATCGGGAGCGTGTTGGACCGACCAGACCGCGTGCCCAGCGGCCGCCGCGCGCACCGGCCGCGGACGCCGGGGAGCGCTGGCCGCCGGTTCGCGGTCCTGCGGTGGACCCTCGTCGGTGTCTGGACCGCGCTCGTCGTCAGCCGCATCGTGGTCGTGGCGGCAGCGCCGCAGACCGACCTGGCGTTCCTCGGCATCGCCGAGCTCGTCGCGATCTCCGTCGGCGTGGTCGGGCTCGTCGTCGCCGTCGTCCGCGCCCGCGCGATCCGTCGGCGACGCGCGGACAAAGCGCTCGCACTGGCCATCCGTCGCATCGACCCGACGGTCTGGCTGGTCCCCGCGGCGCCGACACCGGAACTGCGCCAGGACGTGCTGCGGGCCCGCCCCGAGGTCACCCTGGGCGAGCGCGTGACCTGGGCGTTCGGAGCCACCGAGGCGTCGCTCTGGGAACTCGAGGAGCGCCGGGCGACGCGGCTGCTCGTGATCCGCTGGAGCCGGATGGTGCACGTCGGGGTCGAGGACGTCCCGGGGGAGCGCGACGCGAGCGCCGTGGCGATGCACTACGTCCGACCGGACGACTCCGCTGCCGTCGCGACGTTCTTCGTCCGCTCGTCGCCCGGGTCCCGACGGCTGCTCGGACGGGGACCTCGGCTCGAGCGACTCGTCGCCGACCTCGCGCGGGAGCGGATCGTGGCCTGACCGCGTCGCCCGTGTCCGGCCCCGGGGCCGAACGGATCGACCGACCGGCCGCGGCAGCTGCCTCCTCCGGCCGGGCGGCAGCACGCCCCGCTGACCCGGCGGGAGCACGCCCCGCCGACTCTGCGGCAGCAGGCCCCGCCGACCCGGCGGGAACACGCCCCGTCGACTCTGCGGCAGCAGGCCCCGCCGTCCGACGGGGCCTGCTGCCCGACCGGGTCAGTGCGTGGAGGGTTCCTGCTCGACCTCGCGCCGGCCGTCCTCGGACCACAGCGTGTGGAACGTGCCGTCCTTGTCGACGCGCTGGTAGGTGTGCGCTCCGAAGAAGTCACGCTGCCCCTGGATGAGCGCCGCCGGCAGTCGATCGGACGCGAGCGAGTCGAAGTACGCCAGCGCGGACGAGAACCCCGGGGCGGGGATGCCGGACGCAGCGGCGATGCCGACGATGCGACGCCAGGCCGCTTCGCCCTCGGCGACGGCGTCCGCGAAGTACGGGTCGACCAGCAGGCTCTCGAGCGCGGGGTTCTTGTCGTACGCCTCGACGATGCGGTTGAGGAACTGCGCTCGGATGATGCAGCCACCGCGCCAGATCTTCGCGACCGCGCCGAGGTCGATGTCCCAGTCGTACTCCTTCGCCCCGGCGATGATGAGGTCGAAGCCCTGCGCGTACGCGACCACCTTCGACGCGTACAGCGCGGCCCGGACGTCGTCCTCGAACGTGTCGGGGACGTCGACCACGTCCGGTCGGTTCGTCACGGAGCGCTGGACGGCTGCGCGCTGCGACGGCTTCGAGGACACCGCGCGGGCGAAGACCGCCTCACCGATGCCGGAGACGGGGATGCCGAGCCCGACCGCGTTCTGCACCGTCCACACACCCGTGCCCTTGGACCCGGCCTCGTCACGGATGACGTCGACGAGCGGCTCCCCGGAGTCGGCGTCCTGCTGCTTGAGGACCTCGCCGGTGATCTCGATCAGGTAGGACTCGAGGTCGCCCTCGTTCCACTTCTCGTAGATCTGGACGAGTTCGTCGACCGAGTGTCCGCCGGCACGACGGAGCAGGTCGTAGGACTCGGCGATCAACTGCATGTCCGCGTACTCGATGCCGTTGTGGACCATCTTGACGAAGTGACCGGCGCCGTCGGTACCGATGTGCGTCACGCACGGCTCGCCCTCGGCCACCGCGGCGATCGACTTCAGGATCGGGCCGAGGGTCTCCCACGCCTCGTCCGAGCCGCCGGGCATGATCGACGGGCCCTTCAGCGCGCCCTCCTCGCCACCCGAGATGCCGGTGCCGACGAAGTTCAGGCCCTGCTCACGCAGGTCGTGCTCGCGGCGGATGGTGTCGTGGAAGTTGGCGTTGCCGCCGTCGACGATGATGTCGCCTTCCTCGAAACGGTCGGCGAGCTGCTCGATGACGGCGTCGGTGCCCTTGCCCGCCTGCACCATGATGATCGCGGTGCGCGGCTTCGACAGCGACGCGACGAAGCCGTCGATGTCCTCGGACGCGATGAACCCCATGTCGCCGTGCTCGTCCAGCAACTCCTGGGTGCGCGCGTAGGTGCGGTTGTACACCGCGACCGTGTTGCCCTCGCGCGAGGCGAGGTTGCGGGCCAGGTTCGACCCCATCACCGCCAGACCGACGACACCGATGTTCGCCGTGCCGCCGTCGTCGTGCTGTTCGTTGTCCGCCACCTGAGTCTCCTTCGTCCTGACGTGTCGCGGCCCACGGTACGACCGACACCTGGGGTCGGCACGGGGATCCGGTCAACTGGGGACGGGAAGCGGACGACCCGTACTGTGGAGGGATGACCGACCACGACGTCCTCCCGCCCGTGCTCGTGATGGGTGTCTCCGGCTCGGGCAAGTCCACGATCGGTCAGGCGCTGGCCGACGCGCTCGCCGAGCAGGGCCAGCCGAGCACGTTCGTCGACGCCGACGACCTCCACCCGGCCGCCAACAAGGAGAAGATGCGGCAGGGTACGCCGCTGACCGACGAGGACCGATGGCCGTGGCTGGACGCCTGCGCGGCACGGATCGCCGAGGTGCAGGCGTCGGGGCACCGGTGCGTCATGGCGAACTCCGCGCTGAAGCGCGTCTACCGCGACCGGCTGCGCAGCGCGGCACCCGACCTGGTGATCGCCTTCCTCGACGGGTCGCACGACCTCATCGCCGAGCGCCAGGCGCACCGTCACCACGAGTACATGCCGTCGTCGCTGCTCGACTCGCAGTTCGCGACCCTCGAGCGGCCCCAGCCCGACGAGACCGTCGTCGCGGTGTCCATCGAGGGGTCGGTCGACGACACCGTGGCGACGATCACGTCGGCGCTGGCGGTCACTTCCGGCTGAGCTCCGCGAGCCGCGAGCGGTACTCGTCCGCGTCGATGTCACCCCGGGCGAACCGGTCGGCGAGGACGGCCCGGGCATCGGACCGCGCCCGCCAGCCGCCGCGACGCAGGACGCCGAACACGACGGCGGTGGCCAGGAGCACCAGCAGGAAGAACGCCGGGAACAGGAAGAAGGGCGGCCCGCCGTGCCCGAGGGGGCCGACGGCGGCGAAGGTGGTGAGAGCGGTGTGCACGGTTGCCTCCTGGGCGGATCGTGTCGCCCGGTCGGGCGACGTTCCCAGCATCCGGTCCGGAGGCTCGTCCCGCGTCCGCCACGGAGGCCGACTCCCGCCTGCTCCCGCAGCCGTACGACCGGTCCTCCTGCACCGCCGACTACTCCCGCGGGGGTAGTCCACAGCTCCTGCCACGACCCGATGCCGTGCCGCCGAGGCGACCCTAGGCTCGGACGCATGCACCGCACCCCCACTGCCGCCGCCGAGGCGACCGACGACCAGCGAGACGGCGTCCGTCGCTTCGCCCAGTTCGGTCGGGTACTGCCGGTCGCACTCGTGCAGATCGTGGGGACCCTGCTGGCGGCGCGTTTCCCGACCGGGCCGACCGACACCGTCGGCCCTCGCGGTGGCCCGCCCTGGGCGACCCACGTCCTCGGCTCCTCGATCGTCGACGCAGCGCAGCCGGGTCCACTCGCGATCGTGCTGCTCGTCGTCGGGGTGCTCGTCCTGCCGTGGCGCTGGCGGTGGCCGACGGGCGTCCTCGCCGTGACGCTCGTGACGACGATCGGCTACGCCCTGCTGGTCAGTCCGCGGGGGCCGTTCGTGGCCGCGCTGACGATGGCGGCGGTGAACGCGTGGCTGCACGGGGGCCGCACCGCGGTGGGTGTCGCGCTCGGACTGGCCGTCACGGCGCTGCCGACCGCCGACGAGTTCCTCGGCCGTGCACCCGCGCGGAACCTCGACGCGGTCGTCCTCGCCGTCGCCTGGGCAGCGGTGACCCTGTCCGTGGCGGAGCTCGTCCGCGTCCGTCTCGACCGCGTCGCGGACCGACGGCGTCGGCGCGCTGCCGCAGAGCAGGAACGCGCCCGTGACGAGCGCGTCCGCATCGCCCGTGAGCTCCACGACTCCGTCGCCCACAGCATGTCGCTCATCAACCTGCAGGCGGGTGTCGCGCTCCACCTGGGGTCCGCGCTCCCCGAGCAGACCCGCACCTCGTTGGCCGACATCCGTGAGACGAGCCGCGAGGCACTGGTCGAGCTGCGGACGATCCTCGGGGTCCTCCGGTCGGTCGACGGGTCCGGGGACCGGGACGTTGACAGGACGGACGGACCGACCGGCGGAACGGCCGACCGCGGGTCCGCCGGGAGCGAGCCGCTCCCCGGCGCCGCGGACCGCACCCCCGTCCCGGGGCTCGACCGCCTGGCGGACCTGGTCGAGCGGGCACGCGCGGCCGGGGTCGACATCAGCGCGACGGTCGACGGTGACCCTGCACCGGTGGACCGGACCACGGACCGCGCGGCCTTCCGGATCGTGCAGGAGTCGGTGACGAACGTGATGAAGCACGCTCCCGAGCACCGCGCCCGCATCGCGGTGCGGTTCGGACCGGAGATCGTGGACCTGTCGGTCGAGGACTCCCCGGCCCCGGACCGTGACCCGGCCGACGCCCGGGTCACGCCGCTGCTCGGACCGTCCGGCAACGGCATCATCGGGATGCGCGAGCGGGCCTCCGCCGTCGGTGGCACCCTGTCGGCCGGACCCACGCCGGACGGCGGGTGGCGCGTCGTCGCACGACTGCCCTCGACCGTCGCCGCGCGGTCGTCGGACGCGGCCGAGCACGAGCACGAGCACGAGGACGAGGACGAGGACGAGGAGCGATCGTGACGACCACCGACGAGGCCATCCGGGTCGTGCTCGTGGACGACCAGGTGCTCATCCGCGCCGGGCTCCGCGCCCTGGTCGACGCCGAACCGGGGATGACCGTGGTCGGCGAGGCCGGCGACGGTGACTCGGCCGTCGCGGCGGTCCGGCGTGAGCGTCCGGACGTCGTGCTGATGGACATCCGGATGCCGGGCACGGACGGGCTCGTCGCGACCCAGCGCATCTCGGCGGATCCGGACCTCGACGGCGTGCACGTGGTGATCCTCACCACCTTCGAGGAGGACTCCTACGTGTTCGAGGCGATCCGTGGCGGTGCGGCCGGCTTCCTGGTGAAGGACACCGAGCCCGCCGAACTGCTCCGCGCCGTCCGCACCGTGCACGCCGGGGAGTCGCTGCTGTCGCCGGGTCCGACGCGTTCGCTCGTCGCCGCGTACGCGACGCACGCGAAGCCGTCCGCGCTGGCCCCGTCCCTCGACGTCCTCACCGACCGCGAGCGCCAGGTCATGCAACTCGTCGCCCTCGGCCTGACCAACACGGAGATCGCCGAGCGGCTCTTCGTCAGTCCGATGACCACGAAGACGCACGTCTCGCGCGCCATGATCAAGCTCGGTGCCCGCGACCGCGCGCAGTTGGTCGTCTTCGCCTACGAGACCGGGCTGGTCACTCCGGGATGGCAGCCGTGATCAGGCCCGGTGAGCGACGACGGCCGCGTGCGGGCGCGCTCCGTCGTCGGAGCGTCGGTGCACGGCGTCGACCGTGAGACCCGCGTCCTCGATCGCAGCGACCATCCGCTCGACGGGCCATCGGTGGGCGGTCGTCACCGCGTGGTCGAACGGCTCGAGCGTCGGACCCTCGAAGAACCCGACGAGCAGCCCGCCCCCGGGTGCCAGGATCCGGCGGCACTCCGCGAGCGCGACCGGCACCCGGTCCGGACGGTGGTGCACGAGCGAGTACCAGGAGAGCACACCGCCGACACCGCCGTCGGACAGACCTGTCGCCTCGATCGTCCCGGTCCGGAAGTCGACCTCGGGAGCGGCAGCGCGCGCGAGCTCGACGAACCGCGGTACGGGCTCGATCCCGATGACGGCGTGGCCACGACGGTGCAGGTGCGCGGTCCAGTGGCCGGGTCCGCATCCCACGTCGAGCAGGAGTCCGTGCGTCGTGTCCGCCCAGTCCTCGACGAGCGTCCGGTCCTCGGGGTGGACGGCGTCAATGGAGCCGAGGACCTCGGCGTACTCGTCCGCCCGGTCGTCGTAGGCCGCCACGACACGGGCGTCCGCTCGAGCTGCTGCGCTCGGGGCGCTCATCGAGGCAGGGTCCACGGGGCGACGCTACCGCCGACCGCCGACCCCCCGACCGCCGACCGCCGACCGCCGACCGCCGACCGCCGACGTACCGACGGGCGCACGACCGGGGCCGCTGCTGCCCGACGGTGAGCGGTGGGCGCACGACAGCGGGGTCGAGCCACCCGGAGGTGACCCGACCCCGCCGTGCGGAGCGCCGGATGCCGGGTCAGTCAGACGACCGACGGGACCGTCGTCGGCTGATGAGCACGGTCAGCCCGGGCACGAGGAGCGCGAGCGCCAGCGCCACCGCAGCACCGACGGTCGTCCCCGTGTAGGCGAGTCGGCCGGCGGACAGGGCCTGCGCCGCGCCGGTCCGCTCGTGACCGCTGCCGATCGGCGCGTCACCGCCCGCCTCGGTACCGGTGCCGGCGCCACCAGGACGGCCGCCGTCACCGTCACCGGGGTTCCCCGGACCACCGGTCCCGTCGCCTGCTCCCGGGTCCCCGCCGTCGTCCCCACCACCGCCGTCCCCACCGTCGCCGGGTCCGGCCTCGACCAGGCCGGCATCGACGGTCGTGTCGCGGCGCACCCCCTCGAGCGCACCCTCCGCGCTCGTGACCCGGTCGATCATGACCGCCGCGGTCTCACCGTCCGGTCCGGCGTCGGAGTCGACCGCCTGGTCGTCGCCGACGTGCTCCTCGGTGAAGTGCATGCCGTCGGGCGCCGTGAAGTGCACGCGGTAGTCGCCCGGCCGCAGCCCGTCGAAGCGGTACCCGCCGTCGTCGTCGGTGGTCGTCCGCTGCTCGACCGCGTCGCCGTGGTCGTCGGTCCCGGTGAGGGTGACGGGGACGCCCCGGACGCCGGGCTCGTCGTCGTCCTGCAGGCCGTCGTCGTTCCGGTCGTCCCACACCCGGTCACCGATCATGCCGGCGACGACCCGGACCGTCGACGGGTTCGACTGCACCGGGAGCGCCAGGTCGGACGTCCGCAGGCCGAACCGGTTCACGTAGCGGTCGCCGTCGTGCGCGCCGCTCGTCGCGAGCACGAGCCGGTGCGTGACGGTCTCGCCGGCGGGGACCGGCGTCTGCCGTTCGATCCGGACGGCGGTCACCCGGTCGAGTGCGTCCGGGCAGCCGCTCGCACCGAACTCGTCCTCGGTGCACCAGCGGGTCGTACCGCCGGGCTGGTTGCTCGGGTCGGCACCGTCGGGGGAGACGTCGGCGGCCTCGGCGTCGGTGTACCGGACGACCTCACCGGCGTCGGGGTCGGTGGGGACCGGCGCCGCGAGTCCGACGGTGCCGTGGAAGTCCGAGCCTCGTGCGTCTCCGTGGTGCGGGAGCACGTCGATCAGGTCGAGGCCGCCGATCGCGGCGTCGTCGGTGTTCGTGACGTCGAGGTCCCACTCCGGATCGTCGCCGGTCACGACGACGGGGGTAGGCGTGCGCTTCTCGACCCCGACCCCGCCGGTGGTGACGACCTCCAGGCCGCGCTCGGCGGTGCGCCAGCGCTCGTCGGACCGGTCGGCCGGTGACGCCACGGTCACCGTGTTGCTGATCGGACCGGCCGGCGCCGAGCGGTCGATCCGCGCCGTGTAGGTGATCGGCGCGATGCGCGCGTTCGGCTCCACGTCGTGCAGCGTCCAGGTCAGCCGCTGGTGCTCCTGGCCGTCGGCACCCGGCACCGTGTCGACCTCGGGGGTCCTCGACGCACTGTCCTCGACGTACGAGGTGTGCGCGGGCAGGACGTCACGGACGGTCACGTCGGTGGGGCGTCCGTCGGCGAAGCCGTTCGTCAGGGTCGGCCGGAGCGCGTAGTCGACGGTGTTGCCCGGTGTGACCGCGCTCGTCCGGTCCGGAGTGTCGGCCGCGTCGTGCCCGGGGTCGACGACCACCTTGTCGACGCGGACCAGGTCCTCGGTGAGCACCACGCTGTCGGCCAGCCCGCCGGCACCGAGCTCGGGGTCCTGGTGGTCGTGCACCCACTCGGGCCGGTGGTCCCCGAAGCGAGCGTGCCCGAAGTCGTACACGCGGGTCCCGTCGGGCGCGCGCTGCGTCGTCACCGTGGAGTACAGACCGCCGCTCGCGCCGCCGGCCAGGTCGCCGGTGACGCGGACCGCCCCGACCGCCGCGATGCCGCCGGGGACCTCCGCCGGGTCGTCGAACCAGGGGCCGTCGCCGTCGTCGCAGGTGCGGACCTGGCCTGCCGCCGGTGACGCCATGTCGTACGCGGCGTACTGCACGTGCGCGTGCTCGAGGCCGCTCGACCACGCAGGAGCCCGCCCTGCCACCGTCGTCAGGCGCTGCGTCCGGCGGTCGAAGGTGTCGCAGAGCGCTGCGCCGCGGAAGGGTGCGAGACCGGTGTTCGCCATCGTGACGTCACTGCGGAGTCGGGTGCCGCCCGTGGCCCACGGGTCTCCGTCCTTCGCCGATCCGGCGGTCACGCCGCTGCCGTCGCTCCCGAGGCGCCAGAGCCGCTTGCCTGCGCTGCCCGGTCCGAGCTCGACGAGGTTCCGCCGAGCACTGTTGTCGGCCGTCGGCTCCGCGCCGCCGGGGAAGTTCGGGGTCCCGCTGACCGAGGTCGTCTGCAGCGGCGTGAAGGTGTTCACCGACTCGACGGACGTCGGCACCGACGGGGTGGGCATCCACAGCGAGATCCACCCGCTCACGACGTACGGCTTCACGCCGCCGCTGATCGGGCCGCCGCCGATGTTGCGCCCCGGCATGCGCGCGGCGTCCGTCACGGCGCCGTGGATCGTCACGTCGACCTCGCCGCCGGGCGCTGCCTGCGTGCAGGTGACGGTGCCGGAGTCGGCCACGGCTCGGTCGCCCCCGCCGCGGCCGCCCGGCAGACCGCCGAACTGCACGCCGTCCTCGCCGTTGCGGCCGCAGGCGGGTCGACCGCCGTTCCAGAGCACCGCACCCGACGGTCGGTCGCCGAGCAGGTGGGACAGGTCGTCGGTGAAGTGCATGTCGCCCGTGCTCCGCTCGAAGCCGAGCAGGCCCTGCCCGGGGACGGGGGACTGCCAGTCGACGGCGATCGGGTAGCGCAGTTGCACGCCGGGGGTGCCGTCCGGCCCCGGCACGTCCGTCCGCAGGGTCGAGCCCACCACGGCCTTGCTGAGGTTGTACCGCGGCGCGGCGGACACGACGGTCGTCGCCGACGTGACCGGTGCGGTGGGCTCGGCGTCGTCCGCGGTCGCGGTGCCCGTCACGGCGATGCGGTCACCGTTCCGCAGGTCCCCGGAGACGTCGAGCACGGCCGGCACGGCGACGGCGTGCCCCGAGGGGACGTCGCCGAGGTCGCAGGTGAGCCGCTGGCCCTCGACCGCCGACCCGGCACCCGTGCACGCGAGCGGGACCCCCGCCCAACCCGTGCCCGCCGGAGCTTCGAGGACGAAGCGCTCGTGGTGCGCGGTCCCGTCGCCGGCGTTCACCGTGACCCGGTACGTGACGGCGTCGCGGGTCCGGACGATGCCGTTCGCGGGACCCCGGTCCCCGCCCGGGCCGTCGTCCGGCGTGAAGGGCCCGCGGCCGTCGGCGGCGACCTCGACGGCCAGGCCGACCACCGCTGCCGGCGCGGTCGCGGCAGCGGCAGCACCGGCCGGTCCGAGCAGGACGGAGGGGACCGCGAGGGCCACTGCCCCCAGGGCGCCGACCGCGCGGCCGAGCGAGGGCGGCCCGTCGGGTCCGCCGGGTCGGCCGGGTCGGCCGGAGCGGGCAGGGGCGGGCGAGGGAGGACGTTCGGACGACGGACGACGAGACATGGCGCTCCTCGGTCGGAGATCGGATGGACGACGGACGCCTCACCCTGACCCCGCCGACGCCGCAGGACCGAACACTCCGCATGTCACATGTGCGGCATCCCGCTCAGAGCTTGAACGTCGCCCGCGGGATGTCCGACACGATCCTCCGTGCCGTCCGCACCGCGTCCTCCTCGGAGAGCTGGTGCGACACCACGAGCGACGCCAGGTACGCCGCATCGGCCCGTCGTGCCATGTCGTGCCGTGCCGGGATCGAGCAGTACGCCCGGGTGTCGTCGATGAACCCGGAGGTCTTCGTGAACCCGGCGGAGTCCGTCACCGCCGCCCGGTAGCGGCCGATCGCCGCCGGGGTGTCGATGAACCACCACGGGGCGCCCGCGTACACGGCGGGGTAGAAGCCGGCCAGGGGGCCGATCTCGCGCGAGAAGACGGTCTCGTCCACGGTGAACAGCACGAGGTGGAAGCCGGGTGCGGTCCCGAAGGCCTCGAGCAGCGGCCGGAGCGGCTCCGTGAACGCGCCGACGGCCGGCAGGTCGTGGCCCGTGTCCGGGCCGAACCGCTCGAGGGTCGGCATGTGGTGGTTCCGGAGCACGCCCGGATGCAGCTGCATGACGAGGCCGTCGTCGACGCTCATCTCCGCCCACCGGTAGAGCATGTCGTGGCGGTAGGCGACCGCCTCGGCCGCGGTGACGCCCGACGGGCCCTGCATCGCCGCCGCGTGGATGCGCGAGCGCTCGGTCGCGGACAGCGGCGCGGATCCCGCGTCGAGCACGCCGGTGTCGGTGGCGGTCGCGCCGTGCTCGATGAAGTACCGGCGCCGGTCCCGGAGGGCCGCCAGCAGCCCGTCGTGGGTGCCCGTGTCGATGCCGGACGCCTCGCCGATCGACGCGACCACGTGCCTCCAGTCCGGGCGTGACGGGTCGAACACGGCATCCGCGCGGAAGGTGGGGAGCACCCGACCGGTGAAGGAGGGGTCGGCGGCGAGCCGTGCGTGCGCTGCGAGGTCGTCCGCGGGGCCGTCGGTGGTCGCGAGCACCTCGATCCCGAAGGAGTCGAACAGCGCGCGGGGTCGGAGCGCCGGCGTCGCGAGCGCGGCTGCGATGCGGTCGTACTGCGCGTCCGCGTTCGCGGCCGACGGCTGCTCGGTCAGACCGAAGACGTCGTGCAGCTCGGTCTCGAACCAGTAGCGGACCGGCGTGCCGGCGAAGTCGTCCCAGTGCTCGGCGAGCCGGCGCCAGACCTCCCGGCCGTCGGGGTCCGGGTGCGTGCCCGTCAGGTCGCGGCGACCCAGTTCCTGCAACCCGACCCCGTTCGCGTGCAGCAGGCGCAGGACGTAGTGGTCGGGCGTGACCAGCAGCGCAGCGGGGTCCGGGAACGGCTGGTCGTCCGCGATGAGCGCCGCGTCGACGTGCCCGTGCGGGGAGATGATCGGGGCGTCGCGGACCGCCTCGTAGACGGTGCGGGCGACCGAGCGCGTCCCCGGGTCCGCCGGGAACAGCCGGTCGGGGTGCGGTGCGAGCGGCGTGGTGGTGCTGGTGGAGGGCATCATCGGCTCCTTCGGGCAGGCGGGCGAGGTCGGGCGAGCAGGGGGGGCGAGGTCTGGCGAGCGGGCGAGCGGGCGGACAGGGGCGGCGAAGTCGAGCGAGCGGCGGATGGGCGGGCGGGCGAGCGGGATCGTGCGGCGGTGCGGGGATCAGCGGGGCCGCACGGGTGCCGGGCCCGTGGACCCCCGGACGGTCAGGTGGGTCGGCAGCGCGACGGCGCCCGACGGGTGCTCACCCGGCGGCTCGTCGGCCGGCAGCGCATCGAGTCGACCGAGCAGCATCCGGATCGCCACCCGACCGGCGCGCTCGATCGGCGACGTCATGGTCGTCAGGGGCGGGTTGCAGAAGTCGGCACCGAAGATGTCGTCGCAGCCGACCACGCTCACGTCCTCGGGCACGCGGACGCCCCGCTCCCGGAACCGCGTCAGCATCCCGATCGCGATGAGGTCGTTGAAGGCGATGCACGCGGTGGCCCCGGCGTGCACGGCGGCGTCGGCGGCGGCCGCTCCGGAGTCGACGAACGGCGCGTGCGGGCCGACGCGGGCGACCCGGACGCCCAGGCGCCCCGCCACGCGGACGAGCGCCCGCCAGCGGCGTTCGTTCGACCAGGAGCTGTCCGGGCCGGCCACGTAGAGCACGTCCCGGTGCCCGAGGGACACCAGGTGCTGCACGGCCTGCTCGACGCCTCCGGGGGTGTCGATGAGGACCGACGGCACCCCGGCCGGGCGACGGTTCACGACGACGAGCGGGGTGCGCTCGGCGAACCGGGCGATCTGCGCGTCGGACAGGCGGGACGCCGTGAGCACGGCGCCGTCGGCCTTGCCGGCGACGGCACGCAGCGCCGCGACCTCGGCCTCGGCGGACTCCTCGGTGTCGACGAGCAGCTGCGTCCACCCGGCGGCGGAGAGCTGGTGCTGCGTGCCGCGGATCACGTCGAAGTAGAAGGGGTTGGTGATGTCGGACACCAGGACGGCGACCGCCCGGGTCCGTCCCGAGGTGAGCGCCCGGGCCTGCGAGTTCGCGACGTAGCCGAGCTCGCGGGCGACCTGCTGGATCCGCTGCTGGGTGTCGCGGTTGACCCGGTCCGGCAGCGAGAGCGCGCGGGAGACCGTGGACGGGGCGACCCCGGTCGCGTCGGCGATGTCCCGGATGGTCACCCGCCGCGAGGTGTCCGTGTCTGCGCTGCTCACGAGGCGAAACTAGGCCGGCGTGGCAACAAGTGGCAACCGGTTGCCGGTTGTTGCCACGGCCGGGACAGTGGTGGCACGTCGGCAGCGCAGCCGCCGTCCCGGGCACCGTCGCCCGGGGGAGATGTCGAGGAGGACACCCCCGCATGAGCACAGGAAGACGCAGGACCCGCATCCTGGTCGGTGCCGCCGTCGTCGCCGTCGCCGCCCTCTCGCTGCAGGGCTGCGCGATCGTCGACGGCAGCGGCGACGACCCGGACACCCTCCGCGTGATGATGGGCGCGGACACCACCTACCCGAAGGAACGCGCGCAGTGGCAGCGGGAGA
Source organism: Curtobacterium uvaldense (assembly GCF_028307415.1). Taxonomy (NCBI): domain Bacteria; kingdom Bacillati; phylum Actinomycetota; class Actinomycetes; order Micrococcales; family Microbacteriaceae; genus Curtobacterium; species Curtobacterium uvaldense. The sequence continues at coordinate 95,432 of NZ_JAQMHU010000009.1, forward strand.
CCGCCGCCGAGTTCGAGCGCACCACGGGTGCCGACATCCAGTGGGAGACCTACTCGACCCCGCAGGAGGAGCTCACCGCGATCCAGACCAGCGTCATCTCGGGCCAGGGCCCGGACGTCTACGCGATCGGGACGACCTTCACCCCGACCGCCTACGCCACCGGTGCCTTCGTCGAGATGGGGCCGGAGCAGTGGGACGCGGTCGGCGGCAAGGACCAGTTCGCACCGGCGTCCCTCGGCATCTCCGGTCCGAGCACGGCGGAGCAGATCGGGATCCCCTTCGCCAGCCGACCGTTCGTGATGGCCGTCAACACGGAGCTCCTCGAGCGGGCCGGGATCACGGACCTGCCGACGACCTGGGACGAGCTCACCGAGGACGCCCGGAAGACCACCGGCGACGGTACCTACGGCATGGCGATCGCCTACGCGGACGGCTTCGACCCGTGGAAGTTCGTGTGGGGGATGGCACAGAACGCCGGCAACACGATCATCGACGGTGGGAAGGCCGAGATCGACGCCCCCGCCGTCGAGCAGGCCTACCGCACCTACTTCGACTGGGTGACGGAGGACGGCGTGGTCGACCCCGCGGCGATCGGCTGGAACAACCCGCAGGCCCTCGCACAGTTCGCCGACGGCAAGGCCGCGTTCTTCCCGATGACCACGACGACCTCCCTGAACTCGCTGCAGGGCTCGGCCGTCGACGGCAAGTACGAGTACGCCCTGCTGCCGACCGTGCCACCGGGCGCGACCGAGCGCCCCGCCGACGGCATCGAGGCGGCGAGCATCCTGTCCGGGGACAACCTCGTCGTCGCCGACTACGGCTCGAAGCAGGACCTGTCGTTCGACTTCGTGCGGCAGGTGTCCTCGCCCGAGGCGCAGGAACGCTACTTCGAGCTGTTCGGGCAACTGCCGACGAACACCGTCGCGGCGGACCGCATCGCGCAGCAGAACCCCGACCTCGCCCCCATCGTCCGCGCCGGCGAACTGTCGAAGCCCACCGCCTTCACCGGCGCCTGGTCGGACGTGCAGCTCTCGCTGGTCGACGTCGTCGTGCAGTCGATCCCGTCGCTGAAGCGCGGCGAGGTCAGCGACGACCAGCTCCGGAAGCGCCTCGCAGCGGCGCAGCGGGACGCCCAGGCAACGCTCGACCGCCAGAAGAACGGAGGGCTGTGATGACCACCACGCAGACCCGACCCCGCCAGGAGACCCCGCGGGAGGTCCGCCCGCACGGGACGACCCCGCTGTACCAGCGCGAGCGTCCGCTCTGGATGCTCCTGCCCGGCGGCGTCCTCATGCTCGCCGTCATCGTCGTACCGCTGCTCGTCGGCCTGTACATCGCGATGCTCGACCTCGACCAGTACACGCTGCGCCAGTGGTTCAGCGCCCCCTTCGTCGGGTTCGCCAACTTCGCCGAGGCCTTCACCGACTCGCCGCTCCTGCACTCGATCTGGATCTCGGTGTCCCTGTCGGTGCTCGTCACCGCGGTCACCGTCCCGATCGGTGTCGCCGCGGCGGTCTCCACGCAGAACCGGTTCCCCGGGCGCGGCCTGGTCCGGTCGATCTACCTCGTGCCGTACGTGCTGCCGGCCTTCGTCGTCGGGACGTTCTTCCGCACGATGCTCCAGCCGCAGGGCGTGGTGAACACCGTCCTCGGCACCGACGTCCTCTGGCTGAACGGCTCCGCGTCCTACTGGGCGCTCGCCGGCGTCATGGTGTGGACGAGCTGGCCGTTCGTCTACCTGCTCTCGCTCGCCGGACTGCAGGCGGTCGACAACGAGGTGCACGAGGCCGCCGCCCTCGACGGCGTGACGTGGTGGGCGAAGCTCCGCTACATCGTCTTCCCGTACCTGCGCGGACCGCTGAGCCTGGCGATCATCATCTCGATCCTGCACAACATCAACAACTTCACGCTGCCCTTCGTGCTCTTCGGCAACCCCCTGCCCTCGAGCGTCGAGGTGATGCCCGTCCTGACGTACATCGCGAGCTTCCAGTCGTTCCGCTTCGGCCTGTCCGCGGCGATGGCGATCTGCTCGCTGGTGATCGTCGCGATCCCGCTGTTCGTCTACCTCCGGGCCGTCAAGCTCGACACCGGAGACGACGCGGGCCCCACCCGGAAGCAGCGTCGCGCGGACCGCGCCCTGCTCGCCGCCCCGGCCGCCGCCGACCTCGAGGGAGCCCGCGCATGAGCGCCTTCAGCCAGACCCGCACCCGTCCGACCGCGACGCTCACCGAGAGCATCACCGCCGGTGGCGCGAAGCGCCCGAAGCGTCCGTACGACACCGACGTCACCCGGCTGCTGCCGCGGTGGCTGCTGGTCACCGTGATCGCGGTCCTCGTCGCGTTCATCGCCGTGCCGGTGCTGTACATCCTGTTCGGCTCGGTGAACTCGGACGTCGCGGTCGCCCGCGGCGAGTACTTCCCGTCCGAGTTCACGCTGTCGAACTACGTGGCGATCTGGGACACCGTGGCGCTCGGGCAGGGCCTGGTGAACTCCCTGCTCACCGCCGGTGCGGTGGCGGTCGCGAGTGCGGCGCTCGCCGTGTCCACCGCCTACGTGCTCGTCCGGTTCCGGTTCCTCGGCCGGCTGACGATCCTCCGCGGGCTGCTCGCCCTGCAGTCGATCCCCGGCACCCTGCTGCTCCTGCCCGTCTTCGTGGTCTTCGCCAACATCGCGAGCGCCACCGGCGTGCAGGTGATCGGCACCCGCTGGGGCCTCTTCGTCACCTACCTGACGTTCGCCCTGCCGTTCTCGACGTGGGTGATGGTGACGTACCTGCGCGGTCTGCCGAAGGAGCTCGAGGAGGCGGCCCGCATCGACGGCGCCTCGAGCACCCGCATCCTGCGGAGCGTCGTGCTGCCCCTCTCGTGGCCCGGCATCGTGGTCTCGGCGATCTTCGCCTTCCTGCTCGGCTGGAACGACGTGCTCTTCAGCACGATCATGACGACCCCGAACACCCGCACGGTCGCCGTGGTGCTGCAGGTGCTCGGCACCGCCCAGGAGGGCGGCGCCGTCCCGATCTACGGCCAGATGATGGCCGCGTCGATCGTCTGCGCCGTGCCGGTCGTCGCGCTCTACCTCATCTTCCAGCGCTACCTGGTCGGCGGGCTCACCGCCGGCTCCGTCAAGTGACCTGGTCGGCGGGCAGGACCCATCGAGGCCGCCGGCTCCGTCAAGGAGCGAACGCAACCACACGACGGACGGGAGGCGCGGTGCCGGCCCGCCACGCGCCTCCCGTCCGACAAGGAAGGAACACGATGACCCAGCCAACGTGGGAGCTCTCCGGCTTCGGCGACGAGATCGATGCCGACCCGGCCGTCCAGGTCGCGGTGCTGCAGGCGCTCGGCGCGAGTGCGATCGAGGTGCGCAGCGCCTGGGGCACCAACGTCGTCGACCTCGACGACGACCAGCTCGCCGGCCTCCACCGCCTGTTCGAGGAGCGCGGGCAGACCGTGTCCGCGATCGCCTCGCCGATCGGCAAGGTGGTCGTCGACCGGCCCGTCGAGCACGAGGTCGAGCGGCTGGGCCGCGCGATCGCGGCCGCGCACGCGCTCGGCACGACGAACATCCGGATCTTCTCGTTCTACTTCGACGGGCGCACGGCGGACGAGGTGCGCGACGACGTCATGGTCCGGATGCGTGCGCTCGCCGACCTCGCCGAGCGCGAGGGCGTCACCCTGCTGCACGAGAACGAGAAGGACATCTACGGCGACGTCCCCGAGCGCGTGCTCGACATCGTCGAGAGCGTCGGGTCGAGCGCGCTGCGGCTCGCCTGGGACAACGCGAACTACGTGCAGTGCGGCGTCCGGCCGTTCACCGACGGCTGGGCGCAGCTCGCGCCGTACGTCGACTACCTGCAGGTGAAGGACGCCCTGGCCGCCGACGCGTCCGTCGTCCCGGCGGGGGAGGGCGACGGCGAACTGCTCGAGACCCTGACCGCCCTCCGCGACGCCGGCTACTCCGGGTACGCCTCCCTCGAACCGCACCTCAGCGACGTCACCTCCCTCGGCGGGTTCTCCGGCCCCGCGGCCTTCGGCCGTGCCGGACGGGCCTTCCGTTCCCTCACCGACCAGATCGGAGTCACCCTGCGATGAGCACCCCCCTGAAGCTGGCGGTCGTCGGCGCCGGCGTCATCGGACGCCACCACGCCCGCGTCGCCGTGCAGCACCCGGACCTGCAGGTCGTCGCCCTCGTCGACGCCGTCCCCGCGGCCGCCACCGGCGCGGCGGACGAGATCGAGGCGACGGGCGCCGACCGGCCCGTCACCACCGCGACCGTCGAGGAGGCCATCGCGCAGACCGACATCGACGTCGTCGCGATCTGCTCCCCGTCCGGCATGCACGTCCAGCTGGCCGAGGCGGCGCTCGCCGCGGGCAAGCACGTCGTCATCGAGAAGCCGCTCGACACCACGATGCCCCGGGCGCGCCAGATCGCGGCGCTCGCCGCGGACGCCCGCTCCCGTGGGGTGACGACGAGCGTGATCAGCCAGCACCGCTTCGACCCGGCCTCGGTCGCGGTCGCGGGAGCCGCGCACGGTGGCGACTTCGGCACCGTGACCTCCGGCGTCGCGAGCGTCGCCTGGTACCGCTCGCAGGGCTACTACGACTCGGGCGACTGGCGCGGCACGTGGGCGCTCGACGGCGGCGGCGCGGTGATGAACCAGGGCGTGCACACCGTCGACCTGCTCGTCTGGGCACTCGGTCGTCCCGAGGAGATCTCGGCGCAGGTCGGGCTCCTCGCGCACGACCGCATCGAGGTCGAGGACACCGCGGTCGCGACCGTCCGGTTCCGCGGCGGCGCGCTCGGCGTCATCCACTGCACGACCGCCGCCTACCCGGGACTCTCCGCGCGCTACGCGGTGTACGGCACGCACGGTTCGGCGATCGTCGACGACGACCGGCTCGCGTACTTCCACGTCGCACCGGACGCGGCGACGCTCGAGTCCGCGTCGACCACGGCGAACGCCACCGCGGTCGCCGACGCCGTCGACCAGAAGCACGACGTCGTCCCGCCGGAGCACGTCGTCGGCGGCCCGCCGGAGCCCGACCACTTCGCCGCGGGGCACGCCCGCCAGTACACGGACATCGTCGCCGCGATCCGCGAGGGGCGCGAGCCCGGCGTGACCGTCGACGACGCCCTCGTGTCGCTCGCGACCGTCCGCGGCCTGTACGTCAGCGCGACGCTCGGGCAGCCCGTCCGGATCGACGACGTCATCGAGGGGAAGTACGACGACGTCGATCCGGTCGTCGCTCCCCGGGAAGGAGCAGTCCGGTGAAGTTCTCCGTGTTCACCGCGTCCACGCCCGACTGGACCCCGTCGCAGGCAGCCGACACCCTCGCCGAGCAGGGCTGGGACGGCATCGAGTGGCGGATCGTCGACGACCGCACCGAGGACGGCTCGTCCGGCTTCTGGGCCGGCAACCGGTCGACCTGGCAGTTCACCGGCATCGCGGACCGGGTCGGAGAGATCGCCCGCACCACCGACGCCGCCGGCCTGCAGTACTCGGGCATCGGCGGCTACCAGCCGGTGTCCGACCACGAGGGCGTCGAGACGATGCTCCGGGTGACGAGCGAACTCGGCGCCCGCCAGGTGCGCGTCACCATGCCCTGGTACCAGCGGGAGCGCGAGCGGACCGGCGCCACCTACGGGGAGCTCTTCGACCGCACGCGCGCCGACCTCGAGTGGACGGCGGCACGCGCTGCCGAGCTCGGTGTCAAGGCACTCGTCGAGCTGCACCACATGACGATCACCCCGTCCGCGTCGGCGGCGCTCCGGCTCGTCGACGGGCTCGACCCCGAGCACGTCGGCGTCATCCACGACCTGGGGAACCTCGTGATCGAGGGGCAGGAGGACCACCTCGCCGCCTTCGAGCTCCTCGGGCCGTACCTCGCCCACGCGCACGTGAAGAACGCACGGTGGGTCGACACCGGCGAGACCCGGGCCGACGGCAGCCGGATCTGGCGGAACGAGTGGGCACCGCTGCGCGACGGCCAGGCGTCGGTGTCCGAGTACCTCGACGCCCTGCGACGGCACGGGTACGACGGGTGGGTCACCATCGAGGACTTCTCGACCGACCTGCCGCTCGCCGAGCGCACCGCCGACAACCTGGCGTACCTGCGCTCCCTGGTCCCGGTGACCGCATGAGTCGGCGCCCCGGCATCGCGCACCTCGGCATCGGCGCGTTCGCGCGCGCCCACCTCGCCTGGTACACGCAGCACGCCAGCGGTGATCCGTGGGGGATCACCGCCTTCACCGGGCGCTCGCCCGGGGCAGCCGATGCGCTCGCCGGGCAGGACTGCCGGTACACGCTGGTGACGCGAGCGGCCGACGGTGACACGGCCGAGGTGGTCGACTCGATCGTGGCGGCGCACCCCGGCGGCGACGGCACGGCCTGGAGGCACGTGGTCGCGTCCCCGGGGACGACCATCGTCACGCTGACGGTCACCGAGGCCGGCTACCGCGCCGACGCCGACGTGCCGGCCCGGTTGGTCGACGGGCTCGCCGCACGCCGGGCCGCCGACGGCGGACGCATCGCCCTGGTGTCGCTCGACAACCTGACGCACAACGGCGCCGTGCTCCGCGAGGCGGTGCTGGGGGCGACGGACGACCCGGCACTCCGGTCGTGGATCGAGTCGTCCGTCGCCTTCCCGTCGTCGATGGTGGACCGGATCACGCCGGCCACCACCGCCGCCGACCTCGACGAGATCGGCGACCTGCCCGGGGCGTTCGACGGCGACCGTGTGCCCGTGGTCACGGAACCCTTCGCCGAGTGGGTGCTCGAGGACGTGTTCGACGGCATCGACCGCCCCGAGTGGGAGACCGCCGGCGTCCGGCTCGTGCCCGACGTCACCCCGTACGAGCAGCGGAAGCTCTGGCTGCTCAACGGGGCGCACTCGCTCCTGGCGTACCTCGGCCTGCTGCTCGGCCACGACACCGTGGCGTCGGCGATGGACGACCCACGCTGCCGGACCGCCGTCGAGCAGCTCTGGGACGAAGCCGCCGCCGAACTCCCGCTGCCGGCCGACGAGGTCGCCGACGCCCGGGCCGCGCTCGTCGAGCGGTTCGCGAACCCGCGCATCCGGCACACTCTGCGCCAGATCGCGTCCGGCGGCTCGCAGAAGCTGCCCGTCCGCGTCGTCGACGTCCTGCGTCGGCGACTCGAGCGCGACCCCGACGCCGGGGTCGGCCCGGGAGCCGCGACCCTGCTCGCCGCCTGGTGGGTGCACTGCACCACGCAGGCCGAGCTGGTGGACGACGCCGGAGCACCCGGGCCAGACTCGGACGTGCACGACGTCCTGGGGGTCGTCGCGCCCGACCTCGACACCACCCCCGTGGTGGCCGCCGTCACCGCGGCCGCCGAACGCATCCGCGCCGCCGCGGCACCAGCACGCGGCCCCGTCGACGAAGGAGTCCACGCATGACCGACACCGGCACCACGAACCCCGCTGCGCCCGTCCCCGGCGCTGCCGACGGCGGCGCGGCGACGGACCCGACCGCCGGCCGACCGGACACCTGGGCGTCGGCCGACCGCGGACAGCTCATCGACCGGGCGGAGGTCATCGTCACGAGTCCGGACCGCAACTTCGTCACCCTGCGGATCACCACCGCCGACGGTGTCACCGGGCTCGGCGACGCCACCCTCAACGGCCGTGAGCTCGCCGTGTCCGCGTACCTGTCCGAGCACGTCGTCCCGCTGCTCGTCGGGCGGGACGCCAGCCGCATCGAGGACGCCTGGCAGTTCCTCTACCGCTCGTCGTACTGGCGCCGGGGCCCGGTCACGATGGCCGCCATCGCGGCCGTCGACATGGCGCTGTGGGACATCAAGGCCAAGGTCGCCGGGATGCCGCTCTACCAGCTGCTCGGCGGGGCGTCGCGCACCGGACTCATGGCGTACGGCCACGCCTCGGGCAAGGAGCTGCCGGAGCTCTTCGACTCGATCCGCGAGCACCAGGAGGAGGGCTACCGGTCCATCCGCGTGCAGACGGGCGTCCCCGGGCTCGAGAGCATCTACGGCATCGCGTCGAACCGGACGACCGAGGGCAACGCCGGCGTCCGGTACGACTTCGAGCCGGCACAGCGGGGTGCGTTCCCGGCGATGGAGGACTGGGACACCCGTGCCTACCTGCGCCACGTGCCGACCGTGTTCGAGGCCGTCCGGAACGAGTTCGGGCCCGAGCTGCCGCTCCTGCACGACGGCCACCACCGGATGACCCCGCTGCAGGCGGCCAAGCTCGGCAAGAGCCTGGAGCCGTACGACCTGTTCTGGCTCGAGGACTGCACCCCCGCCGAGAACCAGGAGGCGCTCAAGCTCGTCCGGCAGCACACCACCACGCCGCTCGCGATCGGCGAGGTCTTCAACACGATCTGGGACTTCAAGGACATCATCCGCGACCAGCTCATCGACTACGTGCGCGGTGCCGTGACCCACATGGGCGGCGTCACCCCGCTGCGCAAGACGATGGACTACGCCGCGATGTACCAGATCAAGTCCGGGTTCCACGGGCCGACGGACATCTCACCCGTCGGACTCGCCGCGCAGATGCACCTCGGGATGGCGATCCACAACTTCGGCATCCAGGAGTACATGCAGCACGGACCGAGGACGAACCAGGTGTTCCGGCAGACGTTCACCTTCACGGACGGGTACCTGCACCCGGGCGACGAGCCGGGCCTCGGCGTGACGCTCGACGTGGACGAGGCGGGGAAGTACCCGTACGAGCAGGCGTACCTGCCGTTCAACCGCCTGGCCGACGGCACCGTCCACGACTGGTAGTCCGACGCCGGACCGGCGGCCGACCCCGCCCCGAGCGCCCGCCCCCGCCCCCGCTTCCGAGCGGGCGACCCCGCCCCCGAGCGGGCGACGTACGGCACGGTCGCGCACGACGGTGACGTACGCGGCCCGCTCGGTGGAGGACGTACGGCGTGTCCTGCCCGGTCGCTCGTGCTTCCGACGAGAGCGCGGGTGCGTCGACGGGCATGCTGGGGGCATGGAGTTCGCGGACGAGGCGAGGGAACTGCTCCTCGTCGCGCCCGCCGACTTCGTGCGGGAGCGCACCACGCGGCAGCGTGCGGTGCGGAAGGACGACCGAGCGCTCGCGACGCGCATCGGCGGTCTGCGCAAGCCCGCGCCCGCGGCGTGGGTGGTCGACCTGCTCGCGCACGAGGGCGCCCTGGACGAGGCGGTCGAGCTCGGGCCCGCGATCCGGCAGGCCCAGGCGGATGCGGACCCCGACGAGATCCGACGGCTCCGCCGCCAGCGGTCCGACGTCGTCGCCGCGCTGGCGCAGGCGGGGGCCGACCTGGCGTCCGACGCCGGGCACCCGCTGACATCCGCCGTCCTCGACCAGGTCCGCGCGACGATCGAGGCTGCGATGGCCGACGGACACGCGGGCGCCGCCGTCCGGTCCGGCCTGCTCGTCCGACCGCTCGAGAGCGCCGGGTTCGACGACGTCGACCTCGACGGGGCACTGGCCGATCCCGACGCGGTCCCGGACGCGTGGTCCGGTACCGACGCCGAACCCATCCCGATCACCAGCGCGCGGCGATCCCGGAAGGGGAGCCGAGCCTCCCGGCCGGAGCCGGAGCCGGAGCCGGAGCCGGAAGCCGAACCGCAGGCCGAACCCGGACCGCGTACCGACCCCGCTGCCGAGCGCCGCGCCGCTCGCGAGGCCGAGGCGACCGCTCGGGCCGAGTCCCGCGATGCCGACGCGGCCCTCGATGCGGCGGAGCAGGAACTCGAGGCCGCCGAGGACCGTCGTGCCGAGCTCGAACGGCAGCTCGCCGAAGCAGTCGTCGAGGTCGAGCGGGCCGAACGCGCGCGCGACGAGGCAGCGGACGCGAGTGACCGCGCGCGGGACCTCCTGCGCGCCGCGCAGCACCACCGCCGAGACGTCGGTCGCTGACCGGCGACGACCCTCAGGCACCAGCCGATCGCTCGGAACGCACCTCCGCGACGAGCCGCTGCACGCGCGACCACCGACGACGTTCAGCGACGGCGAGGACGACCACCAGGACGGCGGTCGCGAGGACGATGGCGGGGACGAGCGGCCCCGGGGAGCCGAGCAGGACGATCCCCAGTCCGACGAGGCTCGGCAGGGTCGCCGCCGACGTCCGGCGCTGCCACCGGGTGATCGCGTCGACCAGGTCGACCGATCGCGGCGTGGGTACCTCCGCACCGCGGAGCTGTCGGCGGAGGTCCCGACGATCGGCAGCCCCGAGGAGTGCGACCGGAGACCGGGCAGGGAGGAACGGTTCGAGTCGCCCGCGCCGTCGAGCGACCGACCACGCCCCGACCGCCACGACCCACCCGAGGACCGCGACGGCGACGCGCCAGTCGAGCCCACCGAGGACCGCGAGCGGCACGTCGATGCCGGCCACCAGCGTCGCGGCGGCGGCGAGGGCGGCCTGGATCGACGGCCCGCGTCCCCGCCTCGGTGCGCGGGCGAGCGCTTCGGCTGCGCGCGCCGCCGCTGCCCACCGGTCGTCGGTGGCCGGGTCGCGCGCGGGCAGGGACTCGTTCGTCGACACGCCCCGACGCTAGCGACGCGTCCTGACCGCAGGGCTCGACGACAACCTCATCCACTCGGATGAAAGGTGCCGCCCGAGCTCGCAGCCGCGTCGACGCCCGCCCTACGCTCGCCGACATGACCTCCTTCCTGCGTCGCCGCGTCCGGCACGTGCTGCCTCCGGTCGTCGGTGCCGTGTACCTGGTGCTCTGGATCGTCGCCGAGGCCGGACGCTCCGAACTGACCGGCCACGTGCTCGTCGTCGCCGCGTTCGCCGTCGCCATCGGGTTGACGAACTGGATGCCCGCGACGGCGCTCGGCCTGGTCGTGGTGGTCCCGCTGCTGCAGGCGCTGCACCTGCTCGACCGCCCGCGCGCGACGACGTGGCCGGAGTACCTGGCGATCGCGATCGTCGTGGGCGTCGTCGGTGCAGGGCGGTCGGGGCTGCTCCGGTGGCTCGCGGTCCCGGTGCTCGGCGTCGCGAGCATCGCCGCCGCCTGGGCGATGGCGGTGCCGACGGTCGCCGACCCCGACGTCTGGGGCAACTGGACCGGGGCGCACTCGGGGACGCGGAGTGACCTCGTGCTCCTGTCGCTGGCGATCGCCGGCGCGAGCGGCATCGCCTGGGCCGCCGGCGTCGCCGTCGGTGCAGCGTGGCGGATCGGCCTCGCCAGGACCCGCGTCGTCGCGGCCGAGCGGGAGACCGAGGTCACGACCGCCGAGCTCCGCGCGGAACAGGAACGCGCCAGGATCGCCCGCGACGTGCACGACTCGCTCGCACACTCGCTCGCTGTGGTGGTCTCGCAGGCCCAGGGCGCCGCGGCGATCGCCGGTGCCGGCGCACCGGCAGCGACGGCCCTCCGCGACATCGCCGACGTGAGCCGGAGCGCCCTCGGCGACGTCCGTGCACTCGTCGAACGCATCCAGGGCACCGGGTCGGTGGCGGTGCACGGCCTCGTGGACGTCCCCGACCTCGTCGAGGACATGCGCGACCTCGGCATGCGTGCGACGTTCGAGCAGCACGGTGTGCCCGGACCCGTCGGCACGGCGACCGGGGGAGCGGTGCACCGGATCGTGCAGGAGAGCCTGACGAACGTCCTCAAGCACCAGGGGCGGACGGCGTCGACCCGCGTCGTGCTCGACTGGCGCGGCCCGGGCCTCGGCATCGTGGTCACCTCGCGAGGGGACGCGCCCCTGGTGCAGCTCGACGGCGCGGGCTCGGGCATCGAGGGCATGCGGGAGCGGGCACGGCTCGCCGGCGGGTGGCTCCGGGCCGGTGCGGGTGACGACGCCGACGAGTTCGTCGTGACCGGTTGGGTGCCCGTCGAGGACGCCCGGTGAGCGCGATCCGCGTCGCCGTGGTCGACGACCAGCACCTCTTCGCCTCCGGCATGCGGATGCTCGTCGAGGCCCAGGACGACATGGTCTGCGTCGGCACCGCTGCCGACGGCGCCGCGGCGCTCGAGCTCTGCGCCGACGAGGACCCCGACGTCCTGCTCCTGGACCTCCGCATGCCGGTGCTGAACGGCATCGAGACCACCGCACGCCTGGCCGCGCAGGGCGGAGACCGCCCGAGGGTCGTGGTGTTGACGACGATCCGCCGCGACGAGGCCGTGCTCGCCGCCCTCCGTGCGGGAGCGGCGGCGTTCCTGACGAAGGACGCCCTGCCCGATGTGGTGCTCGGCACGATCCGCGACGTCCACGAGGGGCGTCCGGCGCCGACCGAGGCCGAGGCGCTCGACCTGCTCCGCGCCGACGGGACCCTCGTCGAGACCCCGCGCCCGGACGAGGTGCTCGACGTCCTCACCGCCCGGGAGCGCGAGGTCTTCCTGCTCGTCGCGAAGGGGCTCAGCAACCAGGAGATCGCGGCGACCGTGTTCCTCAGCGAGGCCACGGTCAAGACGCACGTCCGCGCGGTGCTCACGAAGCTCGGACTCCGGAACCGGATCCAGGTCGTCATCACCGCACACGAACGCGGACTCGTCCGCGCCTAGGGGGAACACCATGCGCATCACCCAGCGTTCCGCGAAGTCCGGCGCACTCGTCCTCGTCCTCGCCGGCCTCGGGGGAGCCGTGCTGCACAGCCTGCCCGAGCCCGCCGACCACGCCGTCCGCCCGACGGTGGAGCGCGACCTCGACACGTGGTCGATGCCGCTCGACGGCTACGCCCAGCCCGGTTGGTCCGAGACCGGGTACGCCGAGTCGCTCCTCGACCAGTCCTGCCTGCGTGACGTCGGCATCGACTTCCCGGTGCCGTGGGCGACGTCCGCGGGCCTGCAGGCAGAGTCGATCGCCGACGAGACGCCGGAACGCGGCAACGACGCTCCCGCACTCGACTGGTCACGACCGCTGAGCAAGGCGGCGGCGGCGGACCTCGGCTACCACCGGCCGTCGGCACGGGGTGCGAACCGTGACGGCTGGCGGCAGTGGGCAGAGGACCCCGAGCACAACGCGGCGTTCGACCGCGCCGACCGGTCCGCCGTCGATCGGTGCTTCGAACGTTCCCGTCGCGCGCTCGGCACGGACGACGACGGGGAAGCCCAGGGCGCCTCGATGACCGCGAAGCGCCTCACCTACCTCGCCGCGGACGAGGCACGACGAGAACCGGCGGTCGTCGCTGCGGCGGCCCGCTGGCGCACGTGCCTGGGACCGCACGCCCCGAGCGCGCTCCCAGAGGACCCGCACGGGATGCCGACCGCTCCGATGCGCCAGGCGTTCGGCATCAGCGGCCTCGCACTGCCCGTCACGAAGCCCGAGATCGCCCTCGCCGAGCACGACCTGGCCTGCCAGCAGTCGTCCGGCTACCGGGAGGCGCTCTACGACGCGCAGTGGTCCCGGCTCCTCCACGTCACCGCCACCGACGCCGCCGTGCTGGCAGCCGCCCGGCCGGACCAGCTCGCGGTCGCCGACCGCGTCGCCAGGACGATCGAGCGACTGGCGCCGGAGGCACCGGAGGGCGTCGACTGACGGGCACCGGCGACAGATCCGCGGTCGCGGGCAGGTGGACCTGGGGGGACCGGTCCGCGACCGTGCGCAGGGACGGACGGGAGGCTCGTGGCGGCACCGCCACGAGCCTCCCGTCCGGTGGTGGGCGGTGCCGCGGTGCGACACGCCCGACGTCCCCTGCTAGACTCACAAACCGACTTCGGCGAGGGCCGCGCAGCGCGCGGCCGTGATCGACGCGGTAGGGAGACCCGGCCCAGTCCTGGGAGCGTTCCTCACGCGTGCACGCGTTCGAGTTGCAACACCACAGACCCCCCGATGCCGGCACCCCGGCGTCGACCCCGACACCAGGAGGCACCATGGCCGACTACACCAAGCTCGCAGCGGAGACCCGCACCAAGTTCGGCAAGGGCGCTGCGCGCAAGCTCCGCGCCGCCGACAAGATCCCCGCGGTCGTCTACGGCCACGGCACCGAGCCGCAGCACATCACCCTCCCGGGCCACGAGACGATGCTGCTCGTCCGTACCGCCAACGCGGTCGTCGACCTCGACATCGAGGGCGCGGCCCAGCTCGCCCTCGTCAAGGACGTCCAGCGCGACCCGGTGCGCCAGATCATCGAGCACATCGACCTCGTCGTCGTGCGCCGTGGCGAGAAGGTCACCGTCGACGTCCCCGTCGTCGTCGAGGGCGAGTCGTTCTCCGGCACGATCCACGTCCAGGACCTCTCCTCGGTCTCGCTCCTCGTCGAGGCGACCGACATCCCGGAGCACGTGACCGTCGACGTCGAGGGCCTCGAGGACGGCACCCAGGTGCTGGCCTCGCAGCTCGAGCTGCCGACCGGCGCCGAGCTCGAGACCGACGGCGAGGCGCTCGTCGTGCAGATCGTCACCCCGCGTGGCACCGCTGACGACGACGCTGCCGACGAGGCTGCTGCCGAGGCGGGCGCCGAGGCCGGCGCCGAGGGCGGCTCCGCCCCGGTCGACTCCGAGTAACACACCCGCCGCGGAACGTCTGGCCGACGCTGATGACAGGAACGACCCTCGTCGTGGTCGGGCTCGGGAACCCCGGGCCCGGCTACGCGGGGAACCGTCACAACGTCGGCCAGATGGTCCTCGACGAACTCGCCGCCCGCATGGGTGCGACGTTCAAGAAGCACAAGACGCCGAACCAGGTCGCCGAGGGGCGCCTGGTGCCCGGCGGACCGAAGCTCGTCCTGGCGAAGCCGGGATCCTTCATGAACACCTCGGGTGGCCCGGTCTCGAGCGTGCTCGGGTTCTACAGCGCCACCCCGGCGGACCTCGTCGTCGTCCACGACGAACTCGACCTGCCGTTCGACACCGTCCGTCTCAAGGGCAGCGGCGGGCACGGGGGCCACAACGGGCTCCGCGACATCATCAAGGCGACCGGCACGAACGAGTTCACCCGGGTGCGGATCGGCATCGGCCGTCCCCCGGGTCGCCAGGACCCCGCCGACTACGTCCTGCGAGACTTCTCGCCGACCGAGAAGAAGACGCTGCCGAACCTGCTCGCCGACGGCGCCGACGCCGTCGAGGCGATCGCGGAGCTCGGACTCCTCGCCGCGCAGCAGCGCGTGCACGCGCCCTCCTGACGCGTCCGGTCGAGTTCGCGGATCCGGCCGGGAGGCACGGTGTGGGTCGTCCACGCTGCTGTCCGGTTCCCGCCGGGTCCCCGAACTGGGGGACCGTCACGTCCCCCGGTCGTCGGTAGGTTCGCCGTCGGGGCGACCGTCCCGACGACGAGGGGGCGACGTGGGGCGAGCACGACACCGGGCAGGACCGACAGACGTCGCACAGCGCTCCGGCACGGGGGTGCGTGCGGTCCTCGCCGTCGTCCCGGCCGCGGTCGCGCTCATCGCGGTCGGCATGGCCTCCCTGCTCACCCAGGACGGCGCGGTCGCCGCCACCGAGACCTGGACACCGACGAGCGCCGAGTCGTCCGCGCCACCGGTCGCGAGCAGCTTCTCCGCCCCGAACGACGTGCACCACGACGTCGACGGACGACTCCTGGTCGCCGACTTCGCCGGGAACGGCCTGCTGCGCCGCGGACTCGACGGCACCTGGAGCGTGGTCGCTCCGTTCGGCACGGCGCCGGGCGACATGTGGAACCCGTCGGCCGTGACCACCCTCGACGACGGCCGCATCCTCGTCGCCGAGGCCGGGCGGCGGTCGATCACGCTCCTCTCCCCGGACGGGCTCGTCGTCTCCCGGTGGGCCCCGCCTCCGAGCGGACGAGCCGTCTCCGAACTCGCGGTGCAGGGGACGACGGTCTTCGCGGCCGTGCCCGGCAGCGGATCGCTCTGGACGGCCGAGCTCGGCAGCGGGACGTGGACGGCGGTCGCGGGTCCGTGGTCCGACCCGAGCGGCGTCGCGATCTCCGCCGACGGTGGAACGCTCACCGTCACGGACGCCGGACCCGACGAGGTGTGGCAGGTCGACCGCGCGTCGGGCGTCGTCAGCGCGCTCGGGTTCCCGGCCGACGGGCAGACCCGGCTCCGCGGGGTGGCGGTCGACGACGGGGACGTCTTCGTCGTGGACAACGGGAACGGTCGCGTCTGGTCGTACGCCGGCGGCGCGTGGGCTCCGGCGTTCTCGACGGCGCCCGACGGATCGGCACTCGCGAACCCGACCGCCGTGTCCGTCGGCCCGGGTCGGAGCCTGGTCGTGGCGGACTACAACCGGCAGCGGATCGTCACCGCGACGTCGTCCGGCCGCGTCGAGGAGAGCCCGGGCACGAGCCCGACCGCACCGACGGCGGAGCCCCTGCCGTCGGACACCCCGACGCCCGAGCCGACGGCTGGCCCCACGACCGCCCCGTCTCCCGGACCTTCGGCGGAGCCGACGACTCCGGCGACCGGCGAGCCGACGACGCCGGCGAGCAGTGACCCGAGCAGCGGTTCGACCCCCTCGCCGACGGCCGACCCGACCGACCCGCCGACGGCGGAGCCGACCGTCTCGCCGACGGCCGACCCGACCGACCCGCCGACGCCTGACCCGACCGCAGAGCCGACCGCCTCGCCGACGTCCGACCCGACGGGGGAGACCACCCCCGATCCGACGTCGGAACCGACCGCTGCACCGACGTCCGACCCGACGGAGGAGACCACCCCCGGGCCGACGTCGGAACCGACCGCAGCGCCGACGTCGGATCCGACCGACCAGCCGATGCCCGCGCCGACGCCGACGCCGAGCAGCGAGCCGGGTGCGGACCCGTCGGCGCCGGCGACCGACGAGCCCACCCCCGCCCCCACGGGTGAGCCGACCGACGAGCCCTCCGACGAGCCGAGCGCGACGCCGACGGTGACCCCTGCACCGACCTCGTCGCCCTCCCCGACCGACGATCCCACCGCGGAGCCGACCGCCACGCCGCAGCCCGGTCCCTCGACGGAGCCCGGTCCCTCGACGGACCCGGAGCCGACCGACGAGCCGGGCCCCACCCCGACGCCGCCCGGACCGACCACCCCGGAGCCGACCCCGTCGCCGTCGGGCACCCCGGGTGCGACGCCGACGACCGACCCGGGCCCCCGACCCGAGCCGGATCCCGACCCGACGGGCGAGGCGAGCGCGCCCCCGACCCCCTCCGCCCCGGCCACGGCAGGACCGCTCCCGACCGGGACACCCTCGACGGGAGCGGAGCCGTCGCCCGCACCGTCCCCGACGGCCGAGCCGACCGCGGGGCCGGAGCCCGGACCGACCTCCGCGCCGGAGCCGACCTCGGCGCCCGGACCGACGACCGCGCCGGAGCCGACCTCGGCGCCCGGACCGACGACCGCGCCGGAGCCGACCACCGCGCCCGAGCCGACCACCGCGCCCGGACCCACCACGGCGCCCGAGCCGGGGGCGACCACCGCCCCGGAGCCCGGACCGTCGCCCGCGCCCGACGCCTCGTCCGGACCCACCCCCGGTCCGACCGGCGCCCCCGCACCGACGGCCGCACCCGACCCCGACCCGTCGCCCGGCCCGGACGGCTCCACCGGCGGGGGAGGACCGACCGCCCCGACCCCGACCGCCCCGACCCCGACCGCCCCGACCCCGACCGCCCCGACCCCGAGCGCCGACCCGGGGGCGGCCCCCGGCCGCGGCGGGACCACCGGCGTGACGGGTGCCGACGCGGCGGACGGTGCCGCGCCTCCCGACCGGGCCGGCTCCACGTCTGCGGACCGCAGCCCGACCACCCTCGCCTGGACCGGCGCCGCACCCGTCGCGCCCGCGCTGCTCGTGGCCGCGCTGCTCGTCCTGATCGGGTCCCGACTCCGTCGCCGCAGCTGACCGTGTTCGCCGCCCGCGCACGCCGGGCCGGGTGTCGGACGCCGCCGGTACCATCGTCTGAGTGACGATCTCGGGCATCATCCCTGCGCTCTCGCGCGCCTCCGCGTTCGATCGCGTCCTCCGCGCTGCCGGGCGTGACGCGGACTTCTCCGTCGTCGACGGCCTGCGGGTCCCGTTGCTCGGCGCGCTGCTCGCCGAGCGCAACGGTCCCCAGTGCCTCTTCGTCGTCACCGCCACCGGGCGCGAGGCCGAGGCGGTCCGCGGCGCCTTCACGTGCACGGTCCCCGACGCCGAGGTCCTCGAGTTCCCCGCGTGGGAGACCCTGCCGCACGAGCGCCTCAGCCCGAGCGCCCAGACGGTCGGCACCCGCATCGCGACGCTCCGCAAGCTCGCCGCGTGGCAGGACGCCGATCCGGCCGACCGCCCTACGATCGTCGTGGTCGCGAGCGTCCGCGCCGCACTGCAGCCCATCGCGGGCAACCTGACGTCGCTCGCTCCGGTCGCACTCGCGACGGGTTCACGCGGCAACGACCTCGCGGCCATCGCGTCGCAGCTCGTCGACCTGGCCTACGCCCGGGTCGACCTCGTCACCCGCCGTGGCGAGTTCGCGGTGCGCGGTGGCATCCTCGACGTCTTCCCGCCCGGTGCCGACCACCCGGTGCGCGTCGACTTCTTCGGCGACGAGATCGAGGCGATCAAGGCGTTCTCGGTCGCCGACCAGCGCACCACCGACGACGACCTCGGCTCGGTCGAGCTCACCGCCTCGCGCGAGCTCCTGCTCAGCGACGACGTGCGTCAGCGGGCACGCGAGATGCTGCACGAGTTCCCGAACCTGTCGCAGATGCTCGCGAAGATCGCCGAGGGGATCCCGGTCGAGGGCATGGAGTCCCTCGCGCCGGCCCTCGTGCAGGACCTCGTGCCGATCACCACCTACCTGCCCGAGACCGCCACGATCGCGGTCCTCTCGCCCGAGCGGGTCGCCGGTCGCGCGCACAGCCTGGCCGAGACGAACACCGAGTTCCTGCAGGCCGCGTGGAGCGCCGCGGTCGCGGGCGCACAGGCACCCATCGACCTCGACGCGGGCAACTTCCTGTCCGTGCAGCAGCTCAAGAACACCCGCGGCCAGCGCACCTGGTGGACGGTCACGCCGTTCGACTCGGGGCTCGACGAGGGTGACCGCGAGCGCGTGCTCACCGACGCCGAGGCCGCTGCCGAGGCCGGTGAGTACATCCGCGTCCGAGCGGAGTCGATCCCGAGCTTCGCGGGCAGCGCGGACGGTGCCGTCGAGCACGTCAAGCAGCTCGTCGACGACGGGTGGGGCGTCGTCGTGACGGCGCAGGGCAAGGGGCTCGTCGAGCGCGCGGTGCAGGTGCTCGCGGACGCGGGTGTCGCGGCTCGTGCCGAGGACCTCACCGCGCCGCCCGAGCCGGGTGTCGCGATCGTCACCACCGCCACCGTCGAGGCCGGCTTCGCGACCCCCGACCCGCGGATCGCCGTCCTGAGCGAAGCCGAGTTCTACGGCCGCAGCGTCCAGCAGGGCGCCCGCACCGTCAAGAAGCTCGCCGCCCGCCGCAAGAACGTCGTCGACCCGCTGCAGCTGAAGCCGGGCGACGTCGTCGTGCACAACACCCACGGCATCGGCAAGTTCGTCGAGCTCGTCTCGCGCGAGGTCAGCTCCGGCGGTCGCAACGCCGTGAAGACGCAGCGTGAGTACCTCGTGCTCGAGTACGCCCCGTCGAAGCGGAACTACCCGGGCGACAAGCTCTTCGTCCCGACCGACCAGCTCGACCAGCTCTCCCGGTACGTCGGCGGCGAGAACCCCACCCTGTCCAAGATGGGCGGCTCGGACTGGTCCGCAGCGAAGTCGAAGGCGCGCAAGGCCGTCCGCGACATCGCCGTCGACCTCGTGAAGCTGTACTCGGCGCGCATGGCCTCGAAGGGGCACGCGTTCGGCCCGGACACCCCGTGGCAGCGTGAGCTGGAGGAGGCCTTCCCGTTCGCCGAGACCGCCGACCAGCTCACCACCATCGACGAGATCAAGCGCGACATGGAGAGCCCGATCCCGATGGACCGCCTGCTCTCCGGCGACGTCGGCTACGGCAAGACCGAGGTCGCGATCCGCGCGGCGTTCAAGGCCGTGCAGGACGGCAAGCAGGTCGCCGTGCTCGTCCCGACGACGCTGTTGGTGCGTCAGCACATGGAGACGTTCCAGGAGCGCTTCGCGGGCTTCCCCGTGCACCTCCGCGCACTCAGTCGCTTCCAGACCGAGAAGGAGTCGAAGGAGACGATCGCCGGCCTCGCCGACGGCACCGTCGACATCGTGATCGGCACACACCGCATCCTGTCGCAGAACATCGCGTTCAAGGACGTGGGGCTCGTCATCATCGACGAGGAGCAGCGGTTCGGCGTCGAGCACAAGGACCAGCTCAAGAAGCTCAAGACCAACGTCGACGTGCTCGCGATGTCCGCGACCCCGATCCCGCGGTCGCTCGAGATGGCCGTCACCGGCATCCGGGAGATGTCGACGCTCGCGACCCCGCCGGAGGACCGCCACCCCATCCTGACCTTCGTCGGGCCGCAGTCCGACCTGCAGGTCGCCGCCGCGATCCGCCGCGAGCTCCTGCGCGAGGGCCAGGTCTTCTACGTGCACAACCGCGTGAAGGACATCCAGTCGGTGGCGTCGCACCTGGCCGAGATCATCCCCGAGGCCCGGATCCAGGTCGCCCACGGGCAGATGTCCGAGGGCACCCTCGAGCAGGTCATGGTCGACTTCTGGGAGCGCAAGTTCGACGTGCTCGTGTCGACGACCATCGTCGAGACGGGCTTGGACATCGCCAACGCGAACACGCTGATCATCGACAAGGCCGACAAGTACGGGCTGTCCCAGCTCCACCAGCTCCGAGGTCGCGTCGGCCGCGGGCGTGAGCGCGGGTACGCGTACTTCCTCTACGACGCCGACAAGCCGCTCTCCGAGACCGCGCAGGACCGTCTCGAGACCATCGCCGCGAACAACGAACTCGGCGCCGGTATGCAGGTGGCCATGAAGGACCTCGAGATCCGGGGTGCCGGCAACCTGCTCGGTGGTGAGCAGTCCGGGCACATCGCGGGGGTCGGGTTCGACCTCTACCTGCGGATGATCGGCGAGGCCGTGTCCCAGTTCAGGGGAGACGTCGCCGAGGGGCAGACCGAGCTCCGGCTCGAGATCCCGGTCGACGCGCACATCCCCGAGGACTACGTCGAGTCCGAGCGGCTCCGGCTCGAGGCGTACCAGAAGCTGTCGGCCGCATCGGCTCCGGCTGCGCAGCCCGAGGCGATCGACATGGTGCTCGACGAACTCACCGACCGCTACGGCCAGCCGCCGCAGCCGGTGCTCACCCTGGTCGAGGTGTCGCGCCTGCGGCGCATTGCGCAGCAGGTCGGCCTGTCCGACGTCGTCGTGATGGGGTCGAACCTGCGGATCGCGGGCAAGGAGCTCGCCGACTCGGCCCAGGTCCGGCTGAAGCGCATGTTCCCCGGCGCGCGCTGGTTCCCGCAGCAGGACGCCGCGAGCATCCCGCTGCCGAAGCCGCACGGCGAGACGCTGCCCGACGACGGGCTCATCGAGTGGGTGGAGAGCATCCTGACGGCCGTCTACGGCGCGTCCAAGGCCCCCGCGGAGGCGCCCGCCTCCTGACACGGTCCGGCGCGAAGTGACGCGGCCCGACGCGGCCTGGAGGCGCGGTGCCAGCCGGTACCGCGCCTCCAGGCCGTCGGGTGGCCGTCTTCCGACATCGCACGTGTCGTCGTCCGACATCGCACGTGTCGATCGACCCGTGCGGAGTCGCACGGTGCGCCTGCAACGACACGTCCGCGGTCGTCCGACCGCGGACGTGTCGCAGCGCAGCGGCCGCTCGGTGCGCTACTCGGTGGCCTCGGCCTCGGAGAGCTCGCGTCGTGCGCGGTAGCGGCGGGCGCGCAGGCTGACGACGACGGCGGACGCGAGGATCGCGATGCCGGACCCGACGAGCACGGCGAGGACGCCCTCGTCGAGGATCTCCTCGTTCCGGGCGAACGCCAGCTCGTTCATGAGCAGCGAGACCGTGAAGCCGATCCCGCCGAGCACGCCGACCGTCACGATCGACCAGAACGAGAGCGTCGATCGACCGGGGGCGCGGAAGATGCGCGTCGCGACGGCACCGAACAGCGTGATGCCGATGACCTTGCCGACCGGGAGCGCGAGGACGACGGCCCAGAACGTGGGGGAGAGCTCGCCGACGCCGACGCTCGGGATCACGACCGCCGCCGAGGCGAAGGCGAACACCGGCAGGACGACGGCGTTCGACCACGGCTCGACGTTCTCGTGCAGCGTGTGTCCCGGACGGCGGGGCAGGACGAGACCGAGCGCGACGCCGGCGATGGTCGCGTGCACTCCCGAGTGGTACACGAGCCACCACGTCACGAGGCCGACCAGCACCATCGCGGCGATGATCCACACGCGGCCGGTGCGGCCCGGACGCAGCAGCCGACCGAGCACCGCGAAGACGGCGAGGGCGACGACCGCACCGCCGAGCGCGAGGAAGTCGGTGCCGTGCGCGAAGACGACGGCGATGATGACGATCGCGATGAGGTCGTCGAGCACCGCGAGCGCGAGCAGGAAGACGCGGAGCGTGGAGGGCAGCCCTCGACCGAACATCGCCAGGACCCCGAGCGCGAACGCGATGTCCGTCGCGGTCGGGATGGGCCACCCGTGCTGGTAGGGCGTGCCCGAGGTCACCAGGAGGAAGATCCCGGCCGGCACGAGCACGCCGCCGACCGCGGCGATCGCCGGGATGACGGCCGTCTTCGGGTTCGAGAGTTCCCCGTCGAGCAGCTCCTGCTTCAACTCGATCGCGACCAGCAGGAAGAAGACCGCGAGCAGGCCGTCGCTGATCCAGTGCGACACGGACAGGTCGAGACCGACCGCTCCCCACGGCGAGTGCGCGTCGAGGGCTCGTTCGAGGCCCGGTCCGAGCGGCGAGTTCGCCACGAGGAGGCCGAGCACGGCGGCGGCAAGGAGCGCGATCGCGCTGAAACGGGGGGAGCGGACGAGTGCCGACATGGATCTCCGACGGTGTGCGGGTACGGGTACGGAACCGTCGACCAGACTTCCCGACACACCAGGGGTGAGCCTACCGGAGCGGCCTGCGTGCGAGCATGACGCCATGACCGCCGTCACGGACCTCGTCGAAGTCGTCGACCGCCTGCTCGCCCCCGACGGCGGTTGCGTGTGGAACCGTGCACAGACCCACGCATCGCTCGCGCGGTACGCCGTGGAGGAGTCGTACGAACTCGTCGACGCCATCGACTCCGGCGACGACGACGACCTCCGCGAGGAACTCGGTGACGTGCTCTACCAGGTCGTGTTGCACGCCGGACTGGCTGCAGCGCAGGGCCGGTTCGACCTCGAGGACGTCGCCGCCGGTGCTCGCGACAAGATGGTCCGTCGGCACCCGCACGTGTTCGGTGCCGAACGGGCGGACACGGAGGCGGAGGTCGTCCGGGTGTGGCGGGCGGCGAAGTCGGCCGAGAAGGCGTCGCGCACGAGCGTCCTCGACGGGGTCCCGAGGGCGATGCCGCCGCTGGAGCGAGCCGTGAAGCTGCTCGAACGCCTGGAGGACCGTGGCGACGCCGCCACGGTCGTCGCCGCCGCCGTGCGCGCATCGGGGCGGGAGATCGGGAAGACAGGCGGGTCGGCGGACGTGGGCACGGTCCGGTCGGCGGGTGCGAACGCTGTGGACGAGCGGTGGGGCGCGCGCATGCTCGCCGAGGTCGCCGCGGCGCGGGAGGCGGGCGTCGACGTGGTCGCGAGCCTGCGCGCTGCGGTGACCCGGCTGGAAGCCGAGGCGCGCGTCGGGGAGTGAGGCGGGCCTCCGAGGCCGGTGGGTTGCGCCGCTGAGGCGGGGCCGTCGCGCTACCGAGACGGGGCCGTCAAGCCGCTGAGACGAGAGAGCGGGCACCCTCCCAACCCGAAAAAGGAGGGTGCCCGCGAGCGGGCCACGACGTGCCAGGGGGACACGACGACAGGGACGCCCGCTCGAACCGCGGGGCACCGTTGCAGCACACCGGCCCCGCGAACGATCTGGTGGCCGGATCAGGAGGCCGCCAGACCGAGGTTCTGCATCCAGAGTATCAGTGGGCCGGATGCCGCGCAAGGTCGTGCCCTGGTTCTGGCAGGATTGGCGACATGGCGACGACCGTGACGGCTCCCCGTGGCATGCGTGACTTCCTCCCGGCGGACAAGGCCCGTCGCGAGCACGTCCTCGGGGTGGTCCGGGACGTGTACGCGCGACACGGGTTCGACGAGATCGAGACGCCGGTCGTCGAGGACGCCGCACGCCTGCACTCGGGGCTGGGCGGCGACAACGAGAAGCTCGCGTTCGCGGTGATGCGCCGCGGGCTCACCACCGAGGACCTCCAGAAGGCGGATGCGCCGCTCGACCTCGCGGACCTCGGGCTCCGCTTCGACCTGACGGTCCCGCTCGCCCGCTTCTACGCCTCGCACCGCGCCGAGCTGCCCTCGGTGTTCCGTGCCGTGCAGATCGCACCCGTGTGGCGTGCCGAGCGTCCGCAGAAGGGGCGCTACCGGCAGTTCGTCCAGTGCGACATCGACATCCTCGGCGAGCCGGGGCAGCTCGCGGAGATCGAGCTCATCCGCGCGACCACCGCCGCGCTCGACGCGCTCGGCATCGCGGACACCACCATCCGGATCAACGACCGTCGCATCCTGCTCGCGCTGCTCGCCTCGTGGGGGATCACCGACCCGGACGCCGCGGACCGGGCGCTGATCACGGTCGACAAGCTCGACAAGATCGGTGCGGACGGGGTGGCCGCCGAGCTCCGCGCGACGATCGGCGCCGACCTGCCGGGCCTCGAGGACACGATCCGTGCGCTCGAGGCCGCGGACTGGGGGTCCGTCGAGGGGGCGCCGTGGCTCGATGCCGAGGCGTTCGCGGACCTGCTCCGCCTCCGCCGGGCCCTGCCGGGCGTGGACCTGCGCTTCGACCCGACACTCGTGCGCGGCATGGGCTACTACACGGGCACGATCTTCGAGGTCGCCCACCCTGACTTCGGCTACAGCCTCGGCGGCGGCGGTCGCTACGACGGCATGATCGGACGCTTCCTCGGGCAGGACGTGCCCGCAGTCGGGTTCTCGCTCGGGTTCGAGCGGCTCGTCGACCTCGTCACGCTGCCGGAGTCGGCCGAGTCGGACGCCGTCGTGCTCCTGTACGACAAGGACGTCGACCCGGTCCGCCTCGCGGCGCTCAAGACCGAGGCCCTCGCGTCGCACCGTCGCGTCCGGCTCGAGCGGCGGCCGAAGAACACCAAGAACCTGCTCGCGAGCCTCGCCGAGCAGGGCTTCGCGGCCTTCGCCGGTGTGCGGGCCGACACCGAGACCCTGGAAGGTGTCGAGTTCCGCCCGCTGGCGTGAACTCCTCCACACCCGACGTCATCCGCGGCGAGGCGTCCACCACGCCTCGGTAGGATCGACCCGCTGTCCACCACAACCGAACTCGTAGGGAGTACCCCGTGGCCCAGATCGATGCCGTAGGCGCACGCGAAGTCCTCGATTCCCGAGGCAACCCGACGGTCGAGGTCGAGGTCCTCCTCGACGACGGCGTGGTCTCGCGCGCGCTCGTCCCGTCCGGTGCCTCCACCGGTGCGTTCGAGGCGTACGAACTCCGCGACGGCGACGCGAACCGCTACGGCGGCAAGGGCGTCCTGAAGGCCGTCGACGCCGTCCTCGACGAGATCGGCCCGGCGCTCGAGGGCTTCGACGCCACCGACCAGCGTCTCGTCGACGCCGCGCTCATCGAGCTCGACGGCACCGAGAACAAGTCCCGCCTGGGCGCCAACGCGATCCTCGGCGCCTCGCTCGCCGTCGCCCGTGCCGCCGCCGACTCGGCCGACCTGCCGCTGTTCCGCTACCTCGGTGGCCCGAACGCGCACACGCTGCCCGTCCCGCTCATGAACGTCGTCAACGGTGGCGCGCACGCCGACACCAACGTCGACATCCAGGAGTTCTTCCTCGTGCCCTACGGCGCCGAGAGCTTCTCGGAGGCCCTGCGCTGGGGCGTCGAGACCTACCACGCCCTCAAGGGCGAGCTGAAGAAGCAGGGTCTCGCGACCGGCCTCGGCGACGAGGGCGGCTTCGCCCCCGAGCTCGCCTCGAACCGTGCTGCGCTCGACTTCCTGCTCGCCGCGATCGAGAAGGCCGGCTTCACCCCGGGCAAGGACATCGCGCTCGGCCTCGACGTCGCCGCGACCGAGTTCTTCCACGACGGCAAGTACGCGTTCGAGGGCAAGCAGCTCTCGAGCGAGGAGTTCACCGGGTACTTCTCGGACCTCGTCGCGAACTACCCGCTCGTCACCATCGAGGACGCCCTGGCCGAGGACGACTGGGAGGGCTGGAAGCACCTCACCGCCGAGCTCGGCTCGAAACTGCAGCTCGTCGGCGACGACCTGTACGTCACGAACCCGAAGCGTCTGCAGCGGGGCATCGACGAGCAGGCCGGCAACTCGATCCTGGTCAAGGTGAACCAGATCGGCACGCTGACCGAGACCCTCGACGCCGTCTCCCTGGCGCACCGCCACGGCATGACCGCGATCCTGTCGCACCGCTCGGGCGAGACCGAGGACACCACCATCGCCGACATCGCGGTGGCCGTCGACGGTGGCCAGATCAAGACCGGTGCCCCGGCCCGCTCGGACCGCGTCGCGAAGTACAACCAGCTGCTCCGCATCGAGGAGGAACTGGGCGACGCCGCCGTCTACGCCGGCCGCACCGCGTTCCCCCGCGCCGCTGCGCTCTAGGTCGCACCCGCACCACCACGAGACGCCGTCCTCCCCCGGGAGGGCGGCGTCTCGCCGTCCCCGGGCGCTCCCGTCGCCGTCGAACTGATCCGCCCTCGCCCTCGAATCGGTCTGCTCTCGCCCTCGAGCGGGCAACATCTGCGACGTCCGGCGCAGCAGTCCGACGGATCTCGCCCACTCGGCGGACGCGAGCGGCACGTCCTGCCCGTTCGACGGCCAGCTGGCTCAGCGGTGGACGCTCGGCGGTGGGTGGCGGACGGGAGGCGCGTGGCGGCCGTGCGCCGCGCCTCCCGGCCGCTGGGAGGGTGCCGAGCGACGCACGACGGTCCGCGTGCCGGGTCACGTGACCGTGCCGTGCCGGGTTATCGTCGAGCCGTGCCCAGCCAGAAGCCCCGCGTCCGCCGCATCCCCGTGGCCGTGCCGGAGTCCGGTGCGCACGAGCAGCCCTGGTACCGGTCCATCCGGTTCTCCGGCTTCAGCCTCCTCATGCTCGCGATCATCGTGCTGTTCGTCGTCGTGCTCGCCCCCTCGCTGCGGACGCTCATCCAGCAGCAGGAGCAGATCGCGCAGCAGCAGCGCGAGGTCGCAGCGCAGAAGGCCGACGTCGCGCAGAAGAAGCAGGACGTCGCGCGGTGGGACGACCCGGCCTACATCGAGGCCCAGGCCCGCGACCGGCTGCTCTACGTGTACCCGGGCGAGGAGAGCTACCTCGTGATGGGTGCGGAACAGGCGAAGGGGTCGGACCGGGCCGAGACCGACTCCGGCAGCCCGGTCAGCTCGACGGTGCAGACGCCGAAGGTCGACTGGGTGCAGGCGATGCTCTCCAGCGTGCTGCAGTCCGGACTGACCGAGAAGACCACCGAGCAGCTCGTGGCGCCGGACGTCTCCGGCACCGGGGACCCGACCGGCGCCGCGACGAGCGACAGCAAGTAGGGCAGCCGGGGGCGCCGCGACGTCACGGAGTGGGACGGCGACCAGGACTCGGGTAGGCTCACGTGCCCGTGACGACCCCTCCCTTCGATCCGCCGTCCGACCGCGACATCCAGGTCGTCTCGGCGCAGCTCGGGCGACCGGCCCGCGACGTCGTCGGGATCGCTGCACGGTGCGCCTGCGGCAACCCCACCGTCGTGTCGACGAAGCCCCGACTCGCGAACGGCACCCCGTTCCCGACGTTCTACTACCTGTGCCACCCCGCCGCCACCGCGGCCGTGAGCACGCTCGAGGCGAACCACGTCATGCCGGAGCTCGCCGCCCTGCTCGAGGACGAGACCGTCGCGGCGCAGTACCGCGCGGCCCACGAGTCCTACCTGGCGGACCGCGAGTCGATCGAGCACGTCGACGAGATCGACGGCATCAGCGCGGGCGGCATGCCCACCCGCGTGAAGTGCCTGCACGCGCTCGTCGGCCACGCCCTCGCTGCCGGACCCGGCGTCAACCCCATCGGCGACCTCGCGCTCGAGCGCGTGGACTGGTCGCCCTCCCGCTGTGAGTGCCGGGCGTATGATGGCATCGCAGACGCTGGAGTCGGGGCGGGTGGCGGCGAAGACTGACCAGCCTCCCGGCAAGCAACCACCCCACTCCAAGGAGATCATCCCCCGTGCCCAAGATCCTCGTCGTCGGCGGCGGCTACGCCGGTTTCTACACCGCCTGGAAGCTCGAGAAGCACCTGCGTCAGGGTGAAGCCGAGGTCACCATGGTGGACCCGCTGCCGTACATGACGTACCAGCCGTTCCTGCCCGAGGTCGCCGCCGGCTCGATCGAGCCGCGTCACGCGATCGTGTCGCACCGTCGTCACCTGAAGAAGACCCGTGTCGTCACGGCGAAGGTCACGAAGGTCGACCACGCCACGAAGACCGCGACGATCACCCCGGCCGAGGGCGAGGCGTGGGAGGAGTCCTACGACCAGATCGTCATGACCGCCGGTGCCGTCTCGCGCACCTTCCCGATCCCGGGCGTCGCTGACGAGGCCATCGGCCTGAAGACCATCGAGGAGGCCGCGGCGATCCGCGACAAGATCCTCACGAACTTCCACAAGGCGGCGAACCTGCCGGCCGGTCCCGAGCGCGACCGACTGCTCACCGTCGTCGTGGTCGGCGGTGGCTTCGCCGGCATCGAGGTGTTCGCCGAGCTCCGCTCCTTCGCGTCCGACCTGCTGAAGAGCTTCCCGCAGCTGTCCTTCGACGACACGCACTTCCACCTGGTCGAGGCGATGGGCCGCATCATGCCCGAGGTGTCGCTCGAGACCTCGCACTGGGTGCTCGAGAACCTCGCGTCCCGCGGCGCGACGGTGCACCTCGAGACCCAGCTGGCCTCGGCCGAGGGCGGCGTGTGCCAGCTCAAGGCCAAGGACGAGTCGATCGAGACCATCGAGTCCGACCTCATCATCTGGACCGCCGGCGTCATGGCGAACCCGATGGTCAAGGGCACCGACTTCCCGCTCGAGCAGCGCGGTCGCATCCGCGTGCAGCCCGACCTCCGCGTGGTCGACGACAACGGCGTGATCGCCGACGCGTGGGCCTGCGGTGACGTCGCGGCCGTGCCGGACCTGACCGGTGGCGGTGTCGGCGGCTTCTGCGTGCCGAACGCCCAGCACGCCGTGCGTCAGGCGAAGCAGCTCGCGAAGAACCTGGTCGCGGTCGTCCGCGGCGAGGCGACGACGGACTACAAGCACGAGAACCTCGGTGCCGTCGCGGGCCTGGGTCTCGGCACGGGTGTGTTCCAGTCCGGCAAGTTCGCCATGAAGGGCTTCCTGGCCTGGGGCGCCCACCGCGGGTACCACGGCCTGGCGATGCCGTCGTGGGAGCGCAAGTGGCGCGTCATCGGCGACTGGGTCGGCGGCTTCTTCCTGGGCCGTGACATCGCGTCGCTCGACGACCGTGAGACCCCGCGTGCCGCGTTCGAGGCCTTCGCGTCGCGCCCGAAGCCCGCTGCAGCCGAGGAGCCCAAGGCCGTCGCTGCCCCGGCTCCGGCGGAGGGTCAGCCGGCCGACGCGGCCGGCCCCGCGTACGCCACCCCGGCCGAGGACGTCTCCAAGGACGCTGCGCCCGTCGCCGCCCCGGCGGACGCCAAGTAGCACCAGCACCAGCACCAGCACCGACGGCCGTCGCCCCACGTGGGGCGACGGCCGTCGTCGCGTCGGTAGGCTGTTGCGGCCCGCCCCCGTGGCCCAATCGGTAGAGGCACGCGACTTAAAATCGCTGAGTTGTGGGTTCGAGTCCCACCGGGGGTACGCGAGGCGCGGCGCGCCGCCGGCCGCGCTGGCCGCGCCCGGTCTCATATACACAAATAAGATACCA